>CAILRB010000095.1 GCA_903836465.1 uncultured Chlorobiaceae bacterium | reverse complement strand
TGGAAATGAAGACATGATAGGCAAGTATGTCAAAGGGCAGGGCGGTACGTATCAGAAACGCTACAGTGATTATCAGTTGTCACTGTTCTAAAAGAGGAAATCTTCAATACCCCGCTGCTTGCGGCGGGGATTCTTTATTCTTTATCTCCGAGATTTCTCCATTAACTATAGAGAATTCTGCTTTACTTTCAAACTCTCCTTTTTTGGCATGGACATGAATCGGCTCATGCTCATTTGAATAGAAGAAAATCAGAATCCCTAAATATTCGAATATTTTTGGCATTATCTCATCTCGTTACATGTTTTTCTGGCTCAAAGTATGCAGATTTTGTCAAAACATCAAGTGTGGAATCAGGGAATAAGTAAAATTACACTTCTCAACCATTGTTTTTTGTTTTTTATCGCTCCCATTTGATGGTCATGCAGCCCGCTACTTTTGCAGAATCCATGCCTTCCTCGCCAAGGCTGGTAACCCGATAGCTCTTTATGATTTTCAGATTGCAGCTATTGCATTGACCCACTTTTTAACCTTGGCAACACTTCACCTCACGCTTTTCCTTTCCTGAACGTTTGTGCTATATTCTGTTACGTCTCCTTTCCCTCTTCTGGTAGAGCAGCCCCGGAAATCTCAATTGATGCTAACAGTACTTGCGATAACCCATGCCCCTCAAAAAATCTGAACTCTACTCCTCCCTGTGGCAAAGCTGTGACGAACTGCGCGGCGGTATGGATGCCAGCCAGTATAAGGACTATGTGCTCGTCCTGCTTTTTGTCAAATATATCAGCGACAAATATGCCGGTGTGCTCTATGCTCCCATAACCATTCCCGAGGGCGCAAGCTTCAGGGATATGGTTGCCCTCAAAGGCAAAACCGACATCGGCGACCAGATCAACAAAAAGATTCTTGGGCCGCTGGCGAGCGCCAACAAGCTCTCCGATATGCCGGACTTCAACGACGACACCAAGCTTGGCAGCGGCAAGGACAAGGTCGATACGCTCACCAACCTCATCGCCATTTTTGAAAATCCGGCGCTTGATTTCTCCAAAAATCGGGCAGAGGGCGACGATATTCTCGGCGATGCTTACGAGTATTTGATGCGCCACTTTGCCACCGAGAGCGGCAAAAGCAAAGGGCAGTTCTACACCCCTGCCGAGGTGAGCCGCATCATGGCCAGAATTGTCGGTATTCACGATGCCCCCACAACCAATAACACCACGGTGTACGATCCCACCTGCGGCTCGGGATCGCTCCTCCTGAAGGTGGGTGATGAAGCAACCGCCCGGGTTACGCTCTATGGTCAGGAAAAGGATGCCGCCACCTCCGGCCTTGCCCGCATGAACATGATTCTGCACAACAATCCGACAGCGGAAATCAAGCAGGGTAACACGCTGGCCAATCCCCTCTTTTTTGATGCCGATCTGGGCGATCTCAAAACCTTTGACTATGTCGTCGCCAATCCGCCCTTCAGCGACAAGAGCTGGAGCAAGGGGATTGAGCCCCTGAACGATACGCATGGCCGGTTCCGGCATTTCGGTGTTCCCCCTGCCAAACAGGGAGACTACGCCTACCTGCTCCACATTATCCGCTCACTCAAAAGCACCGGCAAGGGAGCCTGCATTCTGCCCCACGGCGTGCTCTTTCGGGGTAATGCCGAGGGCGATATTCGCCGAAAACTCATCAGGATGGGCTACATCAAGGGCATCATCGGTCTTCCGGCCAACCTCTTTTACGGTACCGGTATCCCCGCCTGCATCATCGTGATCGACAAGAAAGATGCTCATGCCCGTAAAGGCATCTTCATGATTGACTCCAGCGCAGGCTACATGAAGGATGGCCCCAAGAACCGCCTGCGCGACATGGATCTCCACAAGATTGTTGATGTTTTCACCCGGCAGCTTGAGATCCCGAAATACTCCCGGATGGTCAGCATTGAGGAGATTGAGAAAAACGAGTTCAACCTCAACCTTCCACGCTACATCGACAACCAGGTGGCAGAGGATATTCAGGATATTGAAGGCCACCTTCGCGGCGGAATCCCCTGCACCGATGTTGATGGCCTTCAGCCCTACTGGGAGGTCTGCCCGGAGCTTCGCCAAACCCTCTTCAAGGCCAATCGTCCCGGCTACCTTGATCTCGCTATCCCGAAGGGCAGCATCAAGAGCATCATCTATACCCACCCGGAGTTTGTCACCTTCATCGAGAGCATGAACAGCCTCTTTGCCGAATGGCAGGAGAGCGCTACCCTCAGGCTCAAAAATCTTCAGCCCGCGTTTCATCCCAAGGCGCTGATTCAGGAACTCTCCGAAGAGCTGCTCACGCACTACACCGGCAAGCTGCTGATCGACAACTATCACGTTTACCAGCACCTGATGGACTACTGGAGAGAGACCATGCAGGACGACTGCTATCTCATTGCCGCCGATGGATGGAGAGCTGAAACCTCTCGCCTTCTGGTGAAGAACAGCAAAGGCAAGGAGGTTGACAAAGGCTGGGCCTGCGACCTTGTGCCCAGGCAGTTTGTTATCGCTCGCTACTTTGCCGAAGAGCAGAAAGCCATCACCCGGCTTGAGGCTGAACTGGAAAGCCTCACGGTGCACATCACAGAACTTGAAGAGGAGCACGGCGGGGAGGAGGGAGTTTTTTCAGGATTGGACAAGGTGAATAAGGCAAGTGTTACGGCGCGGTTGAAGGAGATCAAAGGGGAGAGGGAGAGCAAAGAGGAGGCCGATCTGCTCCGTGAGTGGCTGAAGCTTTCAGGCGACGAAGCCGACCTGAAGAAGTCGCACAAGGAGGCGGAGGCCAACCTTGATCTGCTCGCTTATGCCAAATATCCCTCACTGAGCGAAGATGAGGTCAAAACGCTGGTTGTTGATGATAAATGGCTTGCCACTATTGCCGCCGCCATTCACGGCGAGATGGATCGCATCAGCCAGACCCTGACCCGCCGGGTGAAAGAGCTTGCCGAACGCTACGACATGCCTCTGCCCGAAGTGAACAGCAAGGTCGCCGAGCTGGAGGCGAAGGTGAATGCGCATCTTCAACGAATGGGGATGGAGCTATGAGTATTGACTGTACTCTACGACAACACCAAAATTAACTACCAAACTCCAAAAAGGTTATTTATGACAATTGCTGAATTAAAAGTAAAACCGTTTACAGAAAGATTGCAGCTTATGGAAGAGTTATGGGAAACATTAAGCAATGAAGATAATCATCTGCAATCACCAGCATGGCATCAAGAAATTCTTGAAGAGAGAATGAACTTAATTCATACAGGTCAAGCCGAGTATGTGACCATTGAAGAATTAAAAAACTATTAGTATTGAAATAGTATTGAAACAAGCAAAATCCTTCTGACGTATTGAGATGCTCAACGTCAGGCAGGTTCTCTCCTTGAATCGAGATACAGGGTGTCGGGACAAATGTCCTGTTCGTGGGGCCATGCAATAGTCCCGTGTTCTGCCCGAACCTGTTTGAAATAGCTTTTGTCACGCAGCTCTTTGAAGCCTCCATGATCCAGTAAATCATGGCAATCATAGATCGCTTTTTCTCCATTCGTGAAGAGAAGGGACAAGGTATAATCATCACCTGGAGTAACCTTTACGACTCGTGGGTTCATTGTTAACCTCAATGGTTCAATCTTGCAGAGTTGCTGGCCGGAGTGTTCAGACAATTATTCGGAAAAATATTGATAGCCTTGAGAAATTGCAATGATTATCTTGTCTGGACCTTTGCAGACACAAAACCTGATGGACATTTAAAAAACAGATGGGGGTAAACCTGTGAGCACATCAAGAAAATCCATAGTCAATGTTCAGGGAACAACGGTCAGTATCGTTCGCACTGGAAACGATGACTATATCAGCCTTACGGATATCGCCAAATATAAGAATCCAGATCATGCAGACGATGTAATACGGAACTGGCTTCGTAACCGTAACACCATAGAGTTTCTTGGTGTCTGGGAACGACTCAATAACAGTGATTTTAATCCCGTCGAATTCGACGGGATTAAAATCATGGCTGGTCTGAACAGCTTTACGCTTACACCAAAACAATGGATTGAGAAGAGTCAGGCTATCGGTATTGTTTCGCGGGCCGGTCGTTATGGCGGCACCTACGCTCATAAGGATATTGCTTTTGAGTTCGCCTCATGGATCTCCGTCGAATTCAAGCTCTACCTTATCAAGGAGTTCCAGCATCTCAAGGATGACGAAAACCGGCGTCTTTCTCTCTCATGGAACCTTAACCGTACACTCTCAAAACTGAACTACCGGATTCATACTGATGCCATCCGCGACCATCTCATCCCAGCGGAAATCACACCTGCGCAGGCAGCCATCACCTACGCTAATGAGGCTGACATCCTCAATGTTTCCCTCTTTGGCCTGACCGCGAAAGAGTGGCGTGATGCCAATCCCAAACTTGACGGCAACATGCGCGACTATGCCTCTGTGGAGCAGTTGCTCGTACTTGCCAACATTGAAGGGATGAATGCCGAGTTTATTCGCATGAACCTTGCGCAGGGCGACCGACTGAAACGTCTCAATCAGATCGCCATTCGTCAGATGCAAACCCTTACCGCAGCGCCTGTTCGTTTACTCCCGGCAGGCACCGGAATGGAGGGGCAGGCATGAGTGCTGAGGTGAAAAACGGTTACAAGCTGACTGAGGTCGGGGTTATTCCTGAGGATTGGGCTGTTATGACTCTTGGCACTGTATCTGAGATGTCTTCTGGTACAACGCCCTCTCGCTCGTTAATGGATCGATATTATAAAAATGGTTCCATTGCGTGGGTGAAGACCTTAGACTTGAACAATTCAGATATTTGTGAAACCGATGAATGCGTCACAGATTTAGCACTGAAAGAAACATGTTTAAGGGTTAATCCAATAGGAACAGTGCTTGTTGCGATGTATGGAGGTTTTAATCAGATTGGAAGAACCGGATTACTGAGGCTTCCTGCTGCTGTAAACCAAGCCATTACAGCGATTCATCCCTTTAAAGGTATATTGCTTTCGGATTATTTGATCCGTAACATCAATTACAGGATTGATTATTGGAAACGAGTGGCAAGCAGCAGCCGAAAAGATCCAAATATCACAAGTAAGGATATCAGGGATTTTCCTGTCGCTTGTCCGAAGTTGCAGGAACAAGAAGCCATTGCTGAAGTCTTGAGTGATGCGGATGCACTTATTGAATACCTTGAGCAACTCATCACCAAAAAACACCAGATCAAACAAGGTGCTATGCAGGATCTGCTTACCGGCAAAAAACGTCTTCCGGGTTTCAGTGGGGAGTGGGAGGTGAAGAGGTTGGGGGATGTGGTTAAGGTTACAAAAGGTCAGTTGATCACAGAAAAAAATGCAATTTCAGGTCATATACCAGTCATTGCTGGTGGAAAAAAGCCTGCATATTTTCACAATAAGCCAAATCGTACAGGAAAGACGATTACTGTCAGTGCATCAGGTGCAAGTGCTGGCTACGTGGCGTTTTTTGATGAACCCATCTTTGCTTCGGATTGCTCAACCATAAGTGAAGGTAATTACTCAATTGAGTTTATTTTTTCTCAGTTTCAGTTAAAGCAGGATATCATTTACAAAGCTCAAACTGGTGGAGCACAGCCGCACATTCATGCCGTAGATTTGATGCCAATTGAAATCGGAGTACCGACTCTTTCCGAACAACAAGCAATAGCCATCATTCTTTTCGATATGGACGCAGAAATTGACGTTCTGGAAGGGAAGCTCGGTAAAGCCCTTCAGCTCAAGCAGGGAATGATGCACAACCTCTTAACCGGGAAAATCAGGGTGGTGTAAGCATTATCATTTTCAAAATGCAACAGTTGTTTTTTTAGAGGTAACAATGGCTATAACCGATAAAACAAGAAAATTACTTTGGGGAAGATCCGGTAATCGTTGTGCATTTTGCAAAAACCTGCTCATCGTCGAGGCTACTGCTCATGACGAGGAGTCCGTAATTGCTGAAGAATGCCATATCATCTCATCACAACATGGAGGGCCTCGTTTTGATAGCTCTTATCCTATGGAAAAGCATGATTTATATGAAAACATGATTCTTCTTTGCCGCATCCACCATAAAATGATTGATGACCAATCAGAAACATTTACTTCGGACATATTACGACAAATAAAATCAAAGCATGAAGAATGGGTAACCAAACAACTTGAAAAAGAGACAGTAAAAGTACCGGTCAGAATTCGGAGAGTTAAAAATAATATTCCCAACATTCTTCCGCGCTTAACTACTGGCGATGAGGTTTTAAATATTGTCTCTAATGCAATGGGATTCTCTTTTCAACATGATACTTTGAAGGATCAGGATGAAGTAAATATTGTAGGTGGTTTTCTGCAAGAGGCTCAAGATTTTGGTGATTTTGGCAATGAAATGGAAGCAATGGAACGAGTCGAAACCACATATACACTTACGAATTTATTACAGGAACTCGATGATAGTGGGTTCTTTGTTTTTGGTGCCAGAGAGCAACAATTTAGGGAACCTCGAAAAAGTGACTTTTGATACAAATTGAAAAATGAGTATTACCAAAATACTATTCCACAATAGTATCAAAAGCATTGCTCTTTGACATATTTTTGATGTAGAAATGCCTTGTTTGTTTTGGACTGGAC
>CAILRB010000094.1 GCA_903836465.1 uncultured Chlorobiaceae bacterium | reverse complement strand
TGGAAATGAAGACATGATAGGCAAGTATGTCAAAGGGCAGGGCGGTACGTATCAGAAACGCTACAGTGATTATCAGTTGTCACTGTTCTAAAAGAGGAAATCTTCAATACCCCGCTGCTTGCGGCGGGGATTCTTTATTTAGAGGGGGAGAAAGAGTTTGAGAGAGAAGACAAAGCCCAAGAACATAAAACCGCTGACAAAATCTACCGGGAAAGGCTGAAAGAAGAGCTGGGAAAAAATTCAATTTTTGGAATGCCGGGTATTGATGGCGACAAAGAGGCCGTTAATTTACCGGATACCTTCGTGCCACTTGATATTTCTGTCAATGATCGCTATAAACAACAGGGGATTGATGGTACAGAAACCGAAACCTCTGATGTCAATCCTGAAGATGCGCTGCTCTATGCCGTAAAAAGATCGCGGATGCTGCTTATTATAGGAGAACCGGGTTCAGGCAAAACAACAATCATCAAGCATTTTGCCCTGAACAACACTATCAGGGTGCCGGGTTTTACTTTTCCAGTGCCGATACTCTATATGCCATTGAGTAAAATGGCAATGTCAGGCGAGGAAAAGCAATCGCTTTATGTAAAATTATCACAATGCTTCGAGCCTCATTTGGAGATTGAAAAGAGCTTTATTGAAGATCGCCTGAACAACCATCGCACGTTGGTGTTGCTTGATGGTCTTGATGAAATCAGTGACGAAAAACAACGGGTAACGATATGCACATGGGTTTCTGATGCCGCCAAAACATGGAAAAAGGCATTTTTTGTCATAACAACGCGCGACAAGGGATATGGCGAAAAGGAGCAGAATGCCCTGAAAATAGAGAAAGAGATTGCCTGGGTCAAGCGCTTCAGCAAAGATCAACAGCTTCTGTTTTTGCAGAAATGGTTCCGTGCCGCTTTTTTGCGTGACCTTGATCGTGACGAAAAAAAGTACAGTCAAAACAGAAAAACTGAAAAAGAAAAGGAAGCCGCAAAAAGTGCTGCTGCCTTGGACACCTATCTTTCTCTGCCGGAAAACAGCGGCTTGCGAAAAGACCTTGCCGGTATACCTCTTCTCTTGCAACTTATGGCAATTCTCTGGAAACAAAGCAAAGCTATACCCGGAAACCGTGAAAAACTTTATGATGTCGCACTTGATTATCTCCTCTTTTATCGGGAAGACGATAAAAAAATCTCCCCTTTTCTTCCGGCAACAGAGTCAAAGAAACTGCTGGAACCAATTTCTCTATGGATGCAGGACAGGAATGAAGATGCGGCAGATACCGGTCAATTCCATGACCGAATGCAGCAGGAAGTAGATCTTTTGGACTACAAATATCGGAGCAAATATAGTGCTGAACAGATTTGCGAAAACCTTGTATCGCGAGCCGGTGTACTTGGCAATTCAGGGTCTACTTACGTTTTCAGTCACAAAACCTTCCGTGAATATCTTGCAGGTCTTCAACTTGTAAAAAGTGTCTCTTCCGAGTCTGACCGTATCGGTAAACTTGTCGAGCAAGTCGGTGTTGACTGGTGGGATGAACCACTCCTTTTTTTTGTGTCACAAATTGATGCTTTCTGGTTCAACAAATTCATGAAAGCATTTTTTGACGCACAAAAGAGCGCGTTCCTCGATCAGCGAACCCTGAACTTTCTTCAGAGGTTGATACGCAAAGCCCCGCAGAGCGTGGAAGCATTTTGTGAAAAGCTCAGCGATCCTGAAACCACACGTGATCGCCAGTTTTACATTCTTGAATGTCTGAAAACGGTAGGCAGTCGGCAGGCCGTTGACACCGCTCAAAAGTTTAAAAAACAGCATCCAGAAGCAGATCAGGAGTTGCTCAGAAAAGCAGACGAAGTGGTGTTGACAGATGAAAAATATCTTCCGGTTACTCCTGTCAGAAAGAGCCAAGAATCACCTGAACCCGGGACTGGTAATGTCAAACCGCTTGGCGATGTTTATTTCAGCCCGGTTGAACAGAATGCCCAGTACATCCTTATCAAAAACGGTCGCTATTCCGACGATGGTACAGAACAAGTTGGAGATCTCTATGTTGCAAAATATCCGCTGACCAATAAACTCTATCGTAAATTTGTCACTTGGCTGCAATCAGTTGAAAAGAGTGAAGCTAAGGATATTCTGAGTATCAGGCTTTATGAACTTGCAGAGACTATTTCGGATTTCAAGAACTTTCTGGATGAAGAAACAAAACTGTCGCAGCGATTCCGCTCAACATTGGATGATGACCGTCGCTTCAAAGAGGATGATCAGCCAGTGGTCGGCGTGAGCTGGTACGCTGCCCGCACCTATTGCCTATGGCTCTCCCTTATGGCGAGCAATGGTGATGATGCCCAGAGGTATCGTTTACCTTCAGAACTGGAATGGAAATATGCTGCAGCAGGAAAGGAAAAACGCGAATATCCCTGGCCGAAAGAGAAGGGCGAGGCGAATCCGCGATTACTTAACTTTTCTGAGAGTAATATAGGAGCTACCACACCTGTCGGTAGCTATCCCGAAGGAGCAACTCCCGAAGGTCTGTATGATATGGCCGGAAACGTCTGGGAATGGACGGATAGTTGGTATGATAAACCCGGTTCGGTCCGTGTGCTTCGTGGCGGGAGCTGGTACGACTACGCCGAGTGCTGTCGGTCGGCTCATCGCTATTGGTACACCTCCGGCTACCGGGGCAGCGGCGTTGGCTTCCGCCTGGTGTTCGTCCCGTAGTCAGTTGGCTGCTCATTCCGGCTTTGCTTTTGAGCGAGAGTGATGTTACAAAATTGTGGTGAGCGGCTGAGAGGGACGAACAGCCGCACGCCATAATTTTGCGTAACGGAGCGACAACAGAAAGGCCGCCTTGGGGCGGCCGACCGGTTTTTTGAAAACGTGAGGGTTTCGTTCATGGTTATACAACAGCTTATAGTTCACCACCATGCAGATAAAACTGTTTACCATACCCACCGGTGATAGCGGCTCAGCCCAGCAGGAGATGAACACCTTTCTGAAGGCGCATAAAATTCAGGAAATCGAACAACAGCTCATCAGCAACAACAACGGAGCCTGTTGGTGTTTTTGTGTGCGTTACCTTGAGACTGTCTTCAGCGCAGCTTCAGAGAGCAAGGTCAAGGTTGATTACCGCCAGGCGCTGGATGAGCCAACCTTTCAGAAGTTCTCGAATCTGCGAGCCATTCGAAAACAGGTGGCAGCAACTGAAGGGCTATCGGCATTTATTGTGTTCACCGACGAAGAGCTTGCCGAGCTTGCAAAACTGGAGGATATCACCATCAAGAGCATGCTTGGTATCAAGGGAATTGGCGAAAAGAAGGTCGAGCGCTATGCTCACTATTTTATGGCAAAACCAGAAACCAATGAAACGCCGGGGCCAGTTGCTTGAACAGATTGCTGATCTGAATAATCTGTACGAAGCTTTTTACAAGGCGCAAAAAGGCAAGCACTCCAAGCCTTATGTTTGCGCCTACAGAGAGCAGTTGGAGGAAAATTTGCAGATATTACGCCATCAGATTACTTCAGGCGCGGTTGAGACGGGCAATTATCACACCTTCATCATCTATGATCCGAAAAAACGCCTGATTTGCGCTACCCCTTTTGCGCAACGAGTTCTGCATCATGCACTCATGAATGTCTGTCATGCCTCTTTTGAGAAACATCAGATCGCTGGCAGTTTTGCCAGCCGTTCCGGAAAAGGCACCTATGCAGCTCTTGACCAGGCAAGGAAGCATAATCAGCGCTATCGCTGGTTTTTAAAACTCGATGTCCGCAAATATTTTGAGAGCATTGACCATGCCATACTGAAACAGCAGCTTCACCGTCTGTTCAAGGATCAACCTCTGCTGCGGCTTTTTGAACAGATTATTGACAGCTACTCCACCGCAGAGCAGAAAAGTGTTCCGATTGGCAACCTGACAAGCCAGTACTTTGCAAACCACTATTTGTCGGTGGCCGACCATTACATCATAAGGGTATTACAGGTTCCGGCCTACGTCCGCTACATGGACGATATGGTGTTGTGGCATCACGATAAAGAGACGTTGCTGGCGACAGGCTACAGGTTTCAGGAGTATTTTGCAAAAGAGTTACTGCTTGAGCTGAAACCCTTTTGTCTGAACGAAACCAGAAAAGGGTTGCCGTTTCTGGGCTATCTGCTCTATAAAGATCAAGTGCGGCTTGCCCCGCGAAGCAAAAAACGCTTTATCGCCACATCGCTGCTATATGACGCAAAACTGCAAACGGGGCAATGGTCACAAAAGGAGTTCGCAAACCATGCCATGCCGTTGGTTGCCTTTACAGAATACGCCAATGCAAGAGAATTCAGAAAAAATGTTTACCGTACACTTGTGGCCAGTAAAAAATAAGGGCATCAGTCGTGGGTTCGAACCGTGTGCTTCGTGGCGGGAGCTGGAACAACAACGCCGAGAACTGTCGGTCGGCTAATCGCAATTGGAACACCCCCGACAACCGGAACAACAACGTTGGCTTCCGCCTGGTGTTCGTCCCGTAGCTCAAAAGCAAAGTCGGATGACTGCCTCTGAACAGATTGATGACCCCGCCCCTGTCTTGTTTCAGGGCAAAGAGCGCCACACACAATGCCCGGCATTGGTAGGACGAGCCGGATAGCCGTTTCGAAGATGACGGGCATTTTTTTCGGTAAGTTCTGAAGAGAGGTGCAGGATCAACCGCTTTTGATGGGGAGGATGTAGTACTCTGTTTTTCAGATTGACAAATAATTCGGCTACATTTTATTACAGATATATGACAAGGGTAATCAGGTCGTCTTCACGGGTAGTTTCAGCGTTTATTTTGAAACACTTATATCAGGGAAAGAGGTCATGCTGACATTAAATATAAACTATGATGTTTTGGCAGACAGGCTTGTTACGATTCAGTTGCCTCAAGAAGTCTCCCCAGGGAGGCATGAGTTGGTAATTGTGCTGGAAGAGCATCCGTCACGGGCCGATTGCCTCACAGATAATTCTGTGGAAAAACTTAATGCCTTTATCAAAAAACGATACGAATTATCGTTAAGCGAACCATTGCTGGATGGTGAGAAAATCTTCACCACGATGGCGGCACGACATGCCGAATAAGCCCTTTCGAATACAGCTCTCTTCAGGCGCTGAGAAAGATCTCAAGAGAATTGAAGAATATGCGGTTATGTTAGAGACCAGGAGCCGAAGAATTCTTGCGTTGAGCAATGCGGTGTTATCCCTGAAAGAGAGTTGGAAGTTATTTCCCTACTTTGATCGTGACAGAGGTGTTCGGGTTTGTTATGTCGAAGAATGGTATAGCATATTTTATAGGGTGGATGAGAAGGCAAGGCAAGTTGTTGTGATCGCCATTCTTGGACAGGCTGAAGACCTCAATAAAGTGCCTGTTTGAATTATTCGGGGTTACAACCAAAACTTACCCCATTTGTGATGAAGCCAGCAACCGCATCAATCTCTACGGGTCATATTCCCCGCCGCTTGCGGCGTGATATGATGTATATTATTTGGCATGAGCGAATATATTCACAAGAGCCATAATGTCACCGTTCTAATGTATCACATAGTGCTACCAGCAAAGTATAGACGCGTG
>CAILRB010000093.1 GCA_903836465.1 uncultured Chlorobiaceae bacterium | reverse complement strand
TGGAAATGAAGACATGATAGGCAAGTATGTCAAAGGGCAGGGCGGTACGTATCAGAAACGCTACAGTGATTATCAGTTGTCACTGTTCTAAAAGAGGAAATCTTCAATACCCCGCTGCTTGCGGCGGGGATTCTTTATTTATTTGTACGCTCTCCTGAGCCTGGAATTCACCGTTTCCAGATCAAACAGCGCCGGATTAAAATCAGTGATACCAAAACTATCCGCCAGCCACTCCGCTCTGTCAGCGTAATCGGGGTGCAGTTTGTCGCTCATAACCTCAACCAAATCCATGTATCCCCAGATGCCGCCACAATCCTCCGGCGGGCAGGCCCCTTTGCCCTTGATGCAGCAAGGCAGTGTTATGGCGCTGTCAAAAGGAAGAATTTTTTCAAGCGTCACCTTGTGCTGCCATCCATCGCCAAAATCATACTCATAGGTCAGGGAATCCTTCTCTTGCCGCAACAGGCTTGACAGAATCTCCTTGTTTTCATCCTTGACCGAAATGCCGAAAAAGAAGTTCTTTTCCTCCTTGTCAGGCACTCCGTACAGCTCCCTTCCAAGAACAAATTGATGGAGGTGCTCGTCGAACCATCCCATCAACGCCTGCATGACCGTGTGTAGCTTTCCGAGGGTGATCGTGTCGGCCACCAGAATGCGCCGCCATATCGGAGGCTTTGACCCAATCAGCGTTACTTTTAACTGATAGATGGTCTTTGGTGTTTGTGGTTTCATAACAAAATTCCGTTGAGAAGATGAAGCCGTGTTGTGCTCGTTCAATTGCTGAGCGCCCCCCCGTTTGGCACCCTCCACGCCGCTGCGAAAATATAAATCAAGTTGGCGCAACAATCAAAGAGGTTGCCGAGAGAGAATTATTGTTTTTTCTATTGAACTGTATACTTTACAGCTACGCATTCACTATCAGCAACAACCAAGGAGAGAGCCCATTGTTTGAGCAGACATTCAAGAATATTGACGATATTCTCCACAAAGACGCGGGCTGCGGCAGTGAGCTCGACTACATTGAGCAGACCTCATGGATACTCTTTCTCAAATACCTTGACGACCTTGAAAAGGAGAAGCAGATTGCGGCAGAGCTCTCCGGCAAACCATATATCCCGCTGCTCAGCCCCTACTACCGCTGGAAGACGTGGGCAGCTCCAAAAACCGCCGATGGCAAGATTGACCATAACCAGGCGGCGACCGGCGATGACCTCAAGGATTTTGTTGACCGCGAGCTTTTCCCCTATCTGAAAACCTTCAAAACCTCAGCGGAGAGCTCCGCCACCATTCAGTACAAGATTGGTGAGATCTTCAGCGAGCTGAAAAACCGTGTCCAGAGCGGCTATAACCTGCGCGAGGTGATCAACCGGATTGATGAACTTCGCTTTCGTACCAATGCCGAAAAGCATGAGATGAGCCATCTCTACGAGAGCAAAATCAAAAACATGGGCAACGCCGGGCGCAACGGAGGCGAATACTACACCCCGCGCCCGCTCATCAAAGCCATTGTCAGGGTTGTTGCTCCCGTCATCGGGCAGAAAATCTACGATGGCGCCGTCGGTTCAGCAGGCTTTCTTGCCGAAGCCTATGAGTACCTGAAGACAAGCAAGAGCCTCACCACCGGCGATATGGAGACATTGCAGAAAAGCACCTTTTACGGCAAAGAGAAGAAGGGGTTGGCCTATATCATCGGCATCATGAACATGATTCTGCATGGCGTTGAAGCGCCAAACATTGTGCACACCAACACCCTCGCCGAAAACCTTGCCGACATTCAGGAGCGCGACCGGTTCGACATCATCATCGCCAATCCACCCTTCGGCGGCAAAGAGCGGGCCGAGGTGCAGCAGAACTTTCCCATCAAGTCGGGCGAGACCGCCTTTCTCTTTCTCCAGCACTTCATCAAAATTCTCAAAGCTGGCGGCAGGGCTGGCGTGGTCATCAAAAACACCTTTCTCTCCAATACCGACAACGCCTCCGTCAGCCTTCGCAAGCTTCTGCTCGAAAGCTGCACCCTGCACACCGTGCTCGACTGCCCCGGTGGCACCTTTCAGGGCGCGGGCGTCAAAACCGTGGTGCTCTTTTTCGAGAAGGGCGCGCCGACAAGGAAGATCTGGTACTATCAGCTCGATCCCGGTCGAAACCTCGGCAAAACCAACCCGCTGAACGATAACGATCTGGCGGAGTTCGTAGAGTTGCAGAAAAGCCGTGCCGATTCTACAAAGTCGTGGAGCCTGAGTATGGCCGACGTTGACCGCACAATGTGGGATTTATCGGTCAAAAATCCCAACAGCGGCGGGGAGGTGGCGCACCGGAGCCCGCAGGATATTATGGAGGAGATTGCGGCGCTTGATGCGGAGAGTGCGGAGGTGCTGCGCGGGATTCGGGGGCTGTTATGAAGGCTGGATGGGAAATGAAGAGGCTTGGAGATGTGTGTCAGACCGGTTCAGGTGGGACTCCATTGAAGTCAAAAAGAGAGTATTATGATGGCGGAATTATACCATGGCTTTTGAGTGGAGAAGTAGGGCAAGGTGAAGTTCTTGAAACAAAAAACTTTATATCTAAAAAAGGATTAGAGAATTCATCAGCAAAGATATTTCCGGTAAACACTGTGTTAGTTGCAATGTATGGTGCAACTGCTGGCCAAGTAGGTATTTTACGTTTTGAGGCAGCAACGAATCAGGCTATATGTGGTATTTTTCCACACAAGTGTTTTGTTCCTGAATTTCTTTTCTACTTTTTTTTATCGGAAAAAGACGAACTGGTTGCTCAGGCGGCAGGTAATGCACAGCCCAATATTTCACAGTTCAAGATCAAAAATACTTTTGTTCCCGTTTCCCCACTCCCTGAACAGCAGCGCATCGTCGCTCTGCTCGACGAAGCATTCACGGCGATTGCCACCGCCAGAGCGAACGCTGAAAAGAATCTCAAAAATGCCCGTGCACTTTTTGACTCGCATCTGAATGCTGTTTTCTCCCGGCGTGGTGAGGGGTGGGTAGAGAACAAACTGGTATCGTTAACATCCAAAATAGGAAGTGGTGCAACCCCTCGAGGTGGTGGAGAATCCTATAAAATGGAAGGCACTTCTCTGATTCGCAGTTTAAACGTACACGATACGGGTTTCAGGTATTCCAAACTTGCCTTTCTTGATGATGGCCAAGCTGACGGGCTGTCAAACGTCATAGTTCAGCCCGGAGATGTTTTGTTAAACATTACAGGCGCCTCTGTTGCGCGATGCTGCATTGTGCCCGATGACGTTTTACCTGCTCGGGTAAATCAGCATGTATCCATCATCAGACCGATTGCCAGCAAGCTGGATTCAGATTTTCTTCATTATTTGTTAATTTCCAAGTGTTACAAGGATCAATTACTGCAAACAGGTGCAGAAGGCGGTGCAACAAGACAGGCAATCACCAAGGCACAGATTCAGGATTTTACTGTGAGATATCCGGCAGATAGAGGAGAACAGCAATCAATCGTATCAAAACTGGATGCGCTTCGCAAAGAGACGCAACACCTTGAATCCATCTATCAGAAAAAAATTGAAGCATTGGATGTTCTGAAAAAGTCAATCCTGCACCAAGCATTCACGGGAGAGTTGTGAGCATGAAGCAACAAAACCGGCTCTCTGTTTGAACGATTACGGTAATACACTCTCCCATATATTATTGGGGTTAGTGATTGTTGTCACTCGCCCTGCCTTGATATCTTCTCTGCCACGCTCAATTGCTTCCATGATCTTTGGGTTGTCAAAATAGTCGTCTGTATTGCGCGATAACTGACGTGGCGGGACAGGAAGATTCCCGGATTGTGGGTCGTCGGGGATTGTTTTCTGCTTCAAAAATTCAACAAAACCCAGCACCTCTTGACGCATCGGTTCAGGAAGCTCTTTCACCACCTTGTATATTTGCTCTACTGTTGTCATCGCTTCTCCTTGTGCAAAAGGTGGTAAGAGAAAATTTTGTATTTTAACGTAATGAAATTTCAACATATTTTTTGTCTGCAACTCAGCGATGGAACGTATTCACTCTATAAATCCGGAACGCATACTCTGGTGCTGTGCCGATTATGGTATGACACCGGGCGAGCTTGCCTCTGAACTGGGTATTGCCCCGCGCAGTATCGAACTGGTGATGGCAGGTGAAGATGGCTTAACCTTCAACCAGTTGCGCAAGGTGGCAGACTATTTTGGTCGGGGAGTGCTTTTTTTTCTGGAAGAAGGCCCGGTCGATGAAGCACAGGTGCATACTGCGCAGTTTCGTACGCTGACCAACCAGAAACCCGAGGTTACTCCAACCCTTAAAAAATTGATTGAGCGGGTTGAGAAACAGCGTGAAGTTTACCTCAGTTTGCTTGAAGATATGGATGAGTCTGATCGGGTTCGTTTTACTCCCCCTGACGTGCAAGGTATTACTCTGCCAGAAGCCGCGCACGCCGTACGCAAGTGGTCAGGCTTGCTTGACACCAATGATTTTGACTCTTACCGTGCGGCCTTGGAGGCAAAGGGGGTTCTGGTCTTTCGAAGCAATGGCTATAGCGGGAAGTGGCAGATTCCTAAAGAAAATCCGATTCTTGGGTTTACTCTGTACGATCCGGTTTGTCCGGTGATTTTTATCAAAAAACAGGCTTCTGAGCAGCGGCAAACATTTACGCTGATGCACGAATTAGGCCATTTACTCCTGCACAAAGCCAGTTCAATTGATGATGAGCATGATTTATACTCTCACCAGGGCAGGGAGCGTGATGCCAATGCGTTTGCTGGTCATCTGCTGGTGCCGGATGCTTTTCTTGCCATGATCAATGATGGAGAACGTCCTGATGAGGTCTCTCAATACGATGAGTGGCTGGATCGGCAATGCAGGGCATGGGGTGTAAGTTGCGAAGTTATTTTGCGTCGTTTACTGGATGCAGGTCGTTTACCTCAACGTGACTATACCGCTTACCGGCAATGGTGTTCAACATTGATTGTTTCGCTCAAAGATGGCGGAAACCGTCAGTATCGTCACCGTGAGCCAAGGCATGTGTTCGGTGATACCTATGTGCGAACGGTGCTGGATGCCTTGAGTGATCGTCATATTACACTGGCCAAGGCAAGTAATTATCTCGATAGCATTAAAATCAAAGATTTGCATAGTTTGGAGAGTTATTATGCAAGCCTTTGACGCTTCATCCATCATCCATGCCTGGGATAATTACCCGATCATTCAGTTTCCGGGCCTGTGGGATTGGATGGCATTCCAAATTGCTGAAAAAAAACTTGTGATGCCAAGTGTTGCTTATGATGAAGTCGCAAACAAAATACCAGAATGTGGCGAGTGGCTCAGGGATAACAAGATTGAGTTACTTGCCATTACGAACCCGATTATTTATGAGGCGTTAAAGATCAAAAATCTTCTCGGTATTGTTGGAGACAGCTACCACTCAAAAGGTGTGGGAGAAAATGATATTTTTATTATAGCGACAGCAAGTATCAACAACACAGGATTAGTATCAAATGAAGGACGGCAGCCAAAGCTGCCAGATAATCTCGCAAAAAGCAAGATCCCTGTAATTTGCGCAATGAGTGAGATTGGGGTCACGTGCATAAACTTTATAGAATTTATCAAACGCTCAAAAGTGGTGTTCAAATAGTTTTTTTGCAAAAATTTTCTTTCAGTTGCAGAAAAGCCACAGCGGATAATCAATTATTGCGTGAACTGCTCATCTCATTCGGCACCAGCGGGAAGAGGATTATTACTGAGGGTGTTGTTTTGAAACTTTGAAATACTATGCAGGATAGATGACCATGCCATTAACACTTCATGCAAAAGCTCGGCTATGGTTACTTTTCCTGCTGACGGCTCTGATGCTGGTTTCGCTTCCGATATCGACTATGGCGCTAACAGTCGGTGAAGAGAGTGGCGGAGGCGTCGTTTGTTATGTCAATGCCTCAGGAAAGCATGGCCTTATTGTCTCCAGATGGGATATGAAAGGTCACTCTCCAGGCTGTCCGGAAGGTTTTTTTACCTGGGACGATGCTCAATTGGCATGCAGGAATTATGTAAGCTGTGATTATAATGACTGGTTTTTGCCGAACAAGGAGCAGTTGAACAAACTCTATCTCAATAACAGTGGCCTTGGCCCTTTTACGGTTTCCTACAACCACTACTGGAGTTCAACGGTAGATAGTGCGGGACATGTTTGGGTGCAGGGTTTTGGTGGCGGGTTTCAGGTTCAAAACTTCAAGACGAACAGTAATCGTGTTCGAGCTATGCGGACTTTTTAGATGAATCCTCTCAATTCCAAAAACGATGACGACCATGAAACTCAATGCAAAAGTGCCTTTCACCCGGCTATTGCTCATGCTGCTGCTTGCCGGTCTGAGTATGTTTACCGTTTCAGCGCTCTCTTCTGCGGCGACGCCACAGATTGGTGACAGCTATGGCGGAGGAGTTGTCTTGTATGTTGATGGTACCGGTCAGCATGGCCTTATTGCCGCCAAAGCTGATGTGACGGTGAACATTTCAGGGAAAGAGAAAGCATTCTTTACCTGGTATAGTGCCAAAGTTGCTGCCAACACTTTTGTTGAGGGTTACAGCGACTGGTTTTTGCCGAACAAGGAGCAGTTGCATCAGATCTATAGTCATCGCTTTGCTCTTGTTGGTATTGAAAGCACTTACTACTGGAGCTCCTCTGAGAGCGATGCGACTAAGGCATGGGCACAGGATTTCACTACCGGGACGCAGCTCGATGGGAATAAAACAAACACCGGTCGTGTAAGGCCTGTTCGGTTTTTTTGATGAACGAAGCCGAAACGAGAGCGGAACTGATTGACCCGCAACTGAAGGCAAGCGGCTGGGGAGTTGTTGAGGGGACAAAAGTTCAACGGGAGTATCCGATTACTTCTGGAAGGATTCAGAGTGGCGGTATTCGTGGTAAATCGCTGATGGCCGATTATGTACTGGTCTATCATGGCAGGAAGCTGGCGGTTATTGAGGCCAAGAGCAGTGACCTTAAGGTGGGTGAAGGAGTTGCCCAGGCCAAGAATTATGCCGAAAAGCTTCAGCTTGCAACCACTTTTGCCAGTAATGGCCGGGAGATTTACCAGATCAACATGAGCACCGGTGAGGAGGGGTTGATCGACATGTTTCCTTCACCGGATGAGCTTTGGCAGAAAACCTTTGCGGTGCCGAACCGCTGGGAAGAGCGGTTCAACAGCGTTCCCTTTGAGGAGATCGGCGGCACAAAAACGGTGCGCTATTATCAGGAGCTTGCAGCCAACAAGGCTCTGGAAGCCATAGCTCAGGGTAAACCCCGCATTCTGCTTACCCTTGCGACTGGTACCGGCAAAACCTTTATTGCCTTCCAGATTGTCTGGAAGCTTTTTCAGAGTCGATGGAACCTCAACCGTGACGGCAAACGGAGACCGAGGGTGCTCTTTCTTGCTGACCGGAATATTCTTGCCAATCAGGCGTTCAACGCGTTTTCTCCGTTTCCTGCCGATGCGCTTGTCCGTATCAAGCCGGATGAGATTCGCCGGAACGGGCGCGTGCTAACCAATGGCAGTATTTTCTTTACCATCTTCCAGACCTTCATGACCGGCAAGGAGAACACCCCTTGCTTTGGCGATTACCCGCCTGACTATTTTGACTTGATTCTTATCGATGAATGCCATCGGGGTGGAGCCAACAACGAAGGCAACTGGCGGGGGATTCTTGACTATTTCTCACCGGCAGTGCAGATTGGTCTCACGGCCACTCCAAAACGTACCGACAACGCCGATACCTACGCCTATTTCGGGGATCCCGTTTTTATCTATTCGCTCAAGGAGGGGATCAACGATGGTTTTCTCACTCCCTTCAGGGTTAAACGCATCAAAACTACCCTTGACGATTACCTCTACACCTCTGACGATCAGGTCATAGAGGGTGAGGTGGAGCAGGGGCGCCTCTATGTTGAGCCCGACTTCAACCGCACCATTGAGATCAGGGAGCGTGAAGCCAAACGGGTGCAGATTTTGCTTGCGAATATCAATCAGCAGGAAAAGACGATTGTATTTTGTGCCAATCAGGCTCATGCTGCTCTGGTGCGCGATTTGATCAATCAGTATAAAAGTAATCCCGACCATAACTATTGTGTCAGGGTTACGGCCAATGACGGTGAGTTGGGGGAGGAGTATCTGCGGGCTTTTCAGGACAACGAAAAGACTATCCCGACGATGCTGACCACGTCGCAGAAACTTTCCACCGGCGTTGACGCGCGAAATATTCGCAACATTGTTCTCCTGCGGCAGATCAACACGATTATCGAATTCAAGCAGATCATCGGGCGCGGTACCCGGCTTTTTGATGGCAAGGAGTACTTTACCATCTACGACTTTGTCGATGCCTGCCACCACTTTCAGGATGTGGAGTGGGACGGTGAGCCGGTTGACAAGACGACAATAACGGAGGGTGAGCCGCCAATTATCCGCGAAGAGGGTGAACCCTATCCGCCAGAGTTTCCCGAGCCACCCCGTGAGCTTCGCCAAAAGCTGAAAATAAAACTGAGCGACGGCAAGGAGCGTGAAATACAGCACACCATTGCCACCTCCTTCTGGAGCGCTGATGGCAAGGTGATCTCCGCGCAGGAGTTTATGCAGGGCATGTTTGGATTGCTGTTGCCGGAGTACTTTAAAAACGAAGAGGAGCTGAGGGCGTTGTGGTCAAATCCGCAAACCCGCAAAGCGCTGCTTGCCAGGCTTGCTGAAGCTGGTTATGGAAAAGGGGAGCTGGAGTCGATTCAGAAGTTGATCAATGCTGAAAACAGTGACCTCTTCGATGTGCTCGAATTCGTCTCTTTTGCTCAGCCGCCAATTACCCGCGAAGCAAGGGTGGCCGAAGCGCAAAACAGCATCTATGACGGACTGGATGATAAGCAGCGAGAGTTTGTGGAGTTTGTGCTTGCCAAATACATTGAGACCGGTGTCGGAGAGCTTGATCAGGAAAAGCTGCCGCACCTGCTGCAGCTTAAATATCATGCACTTTCGGATGCGACCGCGCTTTTCGGCAGCACGGAGAAGATTTTGTCGACCTTTATTGAGTTTCAGAAGCATTTGTATCAACGGCCTGCGGCGTGACGAACCACAGTATTATACGACGGTTTTCTTTGTCTCCTTTTTTGATTTCCATGGTTTGAATATTGAGACAAAGAGAGTAATCATCAATATCAGGACTTGAACTGTTCCAAAAAACAGATTCATTCTTTGATTGTACAGATAGGCGGCATCACCCAAAGATGCCATACCGAGTTTCCCGGAGATTTCCATCATGTTTGATTCCCAGGGGCCAAGAAAAAAGGTACCAAACACAATGGCCGCAACTGTAACAATCCATTTGAAGGTCAGCCAGTTGTGCTTGAAGAAGCCCCAATTGGTGAATAATGAGTATGTCAACCCTGTCAGCAGGGAGCCTGTCGCTCCAGGAACCACAACAATGGACATATCAACGTGATGCAGGCTCTGGTTGATTCCGTACAACACGCGGCCATCAGTAATAGCGGCCTTCAAAAAATAGAGCGATATCAGCGACACTGCTCCGCCCACCCAGCAGGCAACGGCAATCAGATGAAAGCCTTTGAGCCACTTTACTCCATTTGCGGATAATTTTGGCATGTTACTCCCGGGCGGCCTCAACCAGCTCGGCAGCCAGAGTAAGTGATGAGGCTGAAATCTGTTCTCCGCTGATGAGGCTGGCAATGGCCTGAAGGCGGCTTTCGTTATTGAGCGGGGTGACCTCTGTCACGGTTCTCTCCTGCTGAACGGATTTTTTAACGCTGAGGTGCAGGTCGCCCATGGCGGCAATCTGCGGCAGGTGGGTAATGGCTATGATCTGATGAAGACGTGAGAGTTTTCTCAGGCTTTTGCCGACGGATTCGGCGACCCGGCCGCTGATGCCGCTGTCGATTTCATCGAAAATGAGGATAGGCAGCTTGGCTGATTCAGCGAGTGCGCTTTTCATGGCAAGCATCACTCGTGAAATTTCTCCGCCGGATGCCACCTTAATGAGTGGTCTTGGTTTTTCACCGGGGTTGGTGGAAATCAGAAACTCAATGTTGTCATAACCCGAGGGGAATGCGGTATATGTTTTGCTGTCACTGAAAATTTCACCATCAGGATGCTCTTCGTGGGTGATGCTGACAATGAAAGTGGCGTTTGGTATGCCGAGCTCTGCCAACTGTTCCTGAATGGCCGTTTCAAGTCGGCTTGCAGCGTTCTGCCGCTTGTTGCTGAGTGTTTCAGCATGAAGAGAGAGTTCCGTTTTTCGGAGCGTTATTTCCTGCTCAATGCGGCTGACCTCATCTTCAAGGTTCTCTTCAAGCGCGCTTTTTGCCTCCAGCTCGGTTTTTAGGTCGATCAGTTCCGTATGTGTGCGGCCATATTTTTTACAGAGGCGCTGGAGCAGGAGCTGGCGCTCGCGTAAAGTCTCAAGTCTGTCGGGGTTAAAATCAATGTCAGAAGTGTAGCTGCGCGTGAAGCGAGCGAGTTCATCGACAATACTTTTCGCGGTACGGGTCTCTTCGATGTGCAGGTCGAAACGCTTGTCAATGGCGGCAAGTTTTTCGATGGTATGCAGCGCAGCAGTAATGGCGGAATAGAGAGACTGCTCGCCGTCGTAGAGCAAATCGTTCAGGGTGCTGCTCAGTGTGAAAAGGGTTTCAGCATTTTCGAGGAGGGTAATTTCTGTCTCGTTGGATTCTTCTTCGCCGCTTTTCAGCTCTATGCTGTTGAGCTCCTTCAACTGAAAATCGATAATCTCTTTTTTGTCACGGATGGCGGCGGCCTCTTTTTTGAGTGTTTTCAACTGCTGCTGGAGCCCCTGAAGCAGTGACCGGGTGTTTTTGTAGGCGGTTACCTCCTCTGTCGTTAGAGCATAATCATCCAGCAGGGTTTCGTGGGTGTCGGCGTGCAGCAGCAGTTGGTGTTCATGCTGACCGTGCAGGTCAATCAGCTCTTCTCCTGTCTGTTTGAGAAGGGCTGCTGTGCAGGGCGTATCGTTGATAAAGCAGCGGGACTGGCCGCCGGACGAGAGTTCTCTGCGGAGAATGAGTTCTGATGCAGTTTCAATGTTTGCGGCCTGCAGCAGACTCTCAATCTTTTCGGAGTGAACCTCTTTGAGAATGGCTTCAATGACTGCTTTGGTTGTGCCTGAGCGTACTAGATCGCTGCTGGCCCGCTCGCCAAGAACGAGGTTCAATGCGCCGACAAGAATTGACTTGCCAGCGCCGGTCTCTCCGGTAATAATGGTCAGTCCCGGGTTGAATTCAACGGTCAACTCCTGGATCAGTGCAAAATTTTTAATGTAGAGACTGAAAAGCATTGCCGAATCTATTTGTCTGAGTTGTCAGTGAGTCAATAATAAATAACGTTACGTTTATTTGCACAAGATCGCGCTGTATACAGAAAAACACGCTATATTCAACAGTTGAATAAGTTTTTTTTGATTTGTAAGCGCCAAGCAGTACTGGTTTGTGATTTCAAACGTAACTGCATCAAAAAACTAAAATAATAGAATTATGTTTGGCTTGGGAGGACAAGAGCTTATCCTGATAGTTTTGATTATAGCGCCGTTCATTGTCGTGATAGCGACTTTGATCGATATTCTGAAGAGCGAATTCAAAGGCAATGACAAAGTAATTTGGGTGCTGGTCGTTCTGCTGTTTCCAATAATCGGTTCCATGCTCTTCATGATTATTGGGAGGAAACAACGGGTTTAAGTTCGTTCTGAAGAGGGAGGCTTCTCTTTTTTTGGGGTCTCATCTGCTGCCGATTTGAACTCTTCTTCAATCTCGTTCTGGGCCTTTTTAAACTCTTTAATCCCCTTTCCCATTCCTTTTGCAAGCTCTGGAAGTTTTTTTGCGCCGAACAACAGCAGAATGGCAATGAATATTAACAGTATTTCTGCGTTTCCAATTCCAAACATACAGGCTCCTCCGCGAATTTAATTGATGAAAACAGTCACTCTCGCCAATTATTATAAGCAATATGCCCTCCTAAACCAACTATATTCAACGAAACCGGGGCTTAATAGCGGGCAAGGATGGTTTCGCCTGCACGGGTTTTCTGGCCGGGCTGCACGGCTATTTTGGCTGCTGCTGGCAGGATGATGTCAACTCTTGACCCGAACTTGATCATGCCGAACCGTTTGCCGATTCTTGCCATTTCACCGCATTGTAAAGTACAGACGATTCTTCTGGCCAGAAAGCCTGATACCTGGTTGAACAGTACCTCTATTTCGCCGTTGTCAATACCGATCTCCATCCTTTCGTTACTCTCCATGCTCTGTTTATCGAACGCCATCAGGAATTTACCGGGGCAGTAGAGCAGATGAGTAACTTTTCCGGTGATGGGGATGCGGTTGACGTGAACGTTGAAGGGTGACATGAAGATGCTCACCAGTGTGTGCTGGTTGGTTGACGTGCTCTCTGTATGGGGCTGAACAAGAATTATTTTACCGTCGGCGGGCGCAAGAATAACCCGTTTTTCGTCAGGTGCTGTTCGTTTTGGGTCGCGGAAAAAATAGAGTGTGAACAAGAGCGTGATGCCGACGGTCAAAAGTATCGCTATCTGGGCTCCGGCGGGGAACATCATTGCTGCAGCGCTGAGTATCATGCAGAGGAGAAAGACTTTTATCATGGTGCTGTAGCCATAGGATGTCAACATCTTTTTTGTCTCTATTTGGTTACGTTATGATAAGTTCCCTCCAAAATAATTATTTATCTTTGTTCTTGGGGTACATGGGAAATATTTTTCCCGATTTTTTGCATTTTTCCCGAGGGCAGAGTTGTTCTTTGCGGTTTCTATGAATGTGCTGGAAAAAAAGTTTCTCGAACAGATCAGGGAAAGGCGACTGGTTGAACATGGTGACAGGGTTCTTGTTGCGGTTTCCGGCGGGCCCGATTCGATGGCCATGCTGTCGCTTTTCTGTGCTGTAAAGCCTCTCCTGCATTGTGATCTGGCGGTAGCTCACTGCAATTTTCAGCTTCGCGGCGCCGAGAGTGATGCTGACGAATCTTTTGTGCGAGATCACTCTCTGGTACTTGGGCTGGAGTGTTTTGTGGAGCGGTTTGATACTTTGCGTTTTGCCGCAGAGTGGAAAAAATCCGTTGAGGAAACGGCGCGGATATTGCGGTACACTTTTTTTGAGCAGGTGATGCAGGAGTGGGGATTCAACAGAATTGCTACCGGTCATCATGTCAACGATAATGCTGAGACAATTCTTTTCAATCTTTTCAGAGGAGTTTCTCTTCCTGGACTGAGAGGTATTCGGGCACGTAACGGCAAAATCATTCGCCCTATGCTCCTGTTGCATAAAGCTGAAATAGCGGTCTATCTGATGGAAAAGGGGATTGCCAGCCGTATGGATGCCAGTAATATTGCGAACGATTACGACAGAAATTTTATCAGAAACCGTGTTATTCCGCTGATTGAGGAGCGCTTTCCACATAAATTGTTGCCGTCGCTCCGGAGGTTGTCGGAACAGGCCGGGGAGCTTGAGGAGTTTCTTGAACTCTATTTTGAAAATCTCTGTGAACGGGAGCCGGGACTCTCTCTTACGGAAGGCCAGCTTGAGGTGCGTGCTCTGCAGCGGCTTACGGTATTTGAGCAGAAAGAGCTGTTCAAGAGGGCTTTGCGGGATATGGAGGCACCGGTTGATGCCCAGGCGCTTCAGAAGCTGGTCGATCTGTTAGCCTCTCAACCGGGAAAAATGGTGATGGCAGGTCGGCAATTACGGGTACTTCGGAAAGGAGCCTCGCTTTGTTTTGTGCGTGAGGTTTGAGTCAGGGTTATTTTTTCTGTTTGGCAACCACAAAAAGTTCTATGGGCAGATCAGTATGAATAATAACTGATCTGAGGTTCTGCTGGATTTTTATTCTGTCGAGCAGCTCTTTTGTCTGTTCGGTTGCCTTTGTTCCGGTGTATTCGGAAAGCTTGACGGCGCCCCAGAGGAATGTTGATGCGAAATATGCCGCCTGATTGGTGTTATAGATCCATTCGCTTTGTCCCTCTATGCCATCCTTGAATTTTAACGAGAGCGCAAGGCTCTGGATCCGGTTCAGGTTACCCATTGTTTTTATCCCCTCGTTGGTTGATGTAAGGCTTTGCAGGGCACCCGAGGTCCATGCGGCTGAGGGTAAAGCAAACCAGAGGTGAGATTTATAGATCGCCTTGTTGATGAGTGCCACAGAGAGTGTATCCCTCTTAAAAAAGCTTCCACTCGGAACAAGAAACTCTGCAAGCATTTTTTTGTTGTTGGTCAGGGCTAACTGTCTGGGGCTGAGCGAAGAGAGCCAGAGTGAGTCATTGAGGCTGTAGCATTGATGACCCCCGATTATCTCGGTAGTCGTGCTGTGTGTTCTGAGAAAAGACGCAGGAAGTTTTTGTGACAAGGGCCCTGATACAAGAGCAAGGTAGTTCTGCTCTTTGTAGCCATGGCGTTTGAAGCTGACCAAAAGGGTGTCGATGTCGAGAGAGGGATTGATTTTTGCGGCTTTTATGAGAGCGTTAAGCTGCCCTTTTGGCTGAAAAAGCGGGGCTTTTTTCAGTGAGTCCGGAATGATTTCCTTCCAGAGCCTGCTTTCGCGGATATCTTTAAGACCAATGTAGATAAGGGCGTCGGATTTGCCGGGAATGCGATCAACTATCGCTCTAAGCTCAGGGCTTAACGGTTCTGGTTGAAGGCATGGTTTAGACCAGTTAACCCAGAGTACCATAAGCAGGAAACAAACCGTGCTGGTAGCACTGATAGAGAGGAGAAGTCCGGCTCCTTTTAAAAGGGAGCGTTTTTCAGGTGTTGCGGGTGTTGTGTCAGCTCCCGGATTCTTCTCCATACAGCAAGGGATTATGATTTTCTTTTGATGGCTTCACGGGCAAGTGTGTCGCAGCGGTTGTTGTAGGGGTTGTCGCTGTGGCCCTTTACCTTGTGAAACGTGATATCATGCAATTTAACCAACGTCAGAATTTTTTGCCAAAGATCGATATTTTCAACACTTTTTTTTGCGGCTGTTTGCCAGTTATTGGCGGTCCAGCGTTTCAGCCACCCGTTGTTGATGGCGTTGACAAGATAGCTTGAGTCGCTGTACAGGTCGACCATGCACCTCTCCTTGAGTGCGTCGAGCGCCTCTATTGCGGCACTGAGCTCCATGCGGTTATTGGTTGTGGCTGGCGAATATCCCGAAATTTCACGGATCGAAGAGCCGTACATCAATAATGCGCCCCAGCCGCCCGGGCCAGGATTGCCGCTGCATGCGCCGTCGGTGTAAATGATCACTTTTTTTTCCATCGACAAAAAAAGCTCAACCATGCAAGGGTTGAGCTTTTACAACATATTGAAAACTTTTTTAGTAACGCGAAGTCTGGCTTTACTTTACCAGCTTGGCAAGCTCGGCGGTGCCGGTTTTGGCAATAATTTTCATGGCTTTTGCAGAAAGCTTCACCTTTACAAACCGTTTTTCCTCTTCAATCCAGATTCTTTTTGTGTGGAGGTTTGGCTCAAAACGGGTGCGGACATGGTTATTTGCATGTGACACCGTATTGCCATACTTGGGTCTTTTGCCGGTCAGTAAACAAACTTTGGACATGGTGCGATCAATTGTGTTAAAAAATGAATCGGAATATACGAATAGTTTTGTAATCCGGAAACGTATTGTTTCAGGGCCGGATCCCGACAGCGCAGACCATCATTGATAGAACATAGAGGAGGGTTCCGAAGGCGTTGTACCAGACAGCTTTTTCTTCTGGATGTGCAATCAGAATTTTTTGCATGGGCAGTTGTGCTATCAGCAGCAGAATTGCGATTACCGTGGTCGTCATTGAGCCTTTGACCACCAGAATAGAAATGGCGGCAAGTTGCGCGACATCCATGATAATAGCGGCCAGGATTGCGGCCTTCTGTTTACCAAGTTGTACCGGGATTGAAGCAACCTTGCGGATATTGTCGCCAACAATCGATTTGAAGTCGTTCAGCGTCATGATGCCATGTGCACCAAGTGAAAAAATAATGGCCAGAGCAATGGTCTGGCCTGAAGGAATGCCTTGTGTGATTGCAAAACTGCCCGTCAGCCAGGCGACCCCCTCGTAGGCAAGCCCAACAATAAGATTGCCAAACCAGCCGTTTCTTTTCGCTCTGATTGGTGGGCCGGAGTAGGCATGTGACATCAGTACTCCAACAAAAGCAATGATAACGACGTAGGGGTGAATGGAGAGTGCTACAAGAAATCCGGTAACGATAAGCCCGAAGGTAATCAGCCAACTGGCCGATTTTGATATTTTACCTGCCGGAATCGGGCGGTCAGGTTCATTGATGGCATCAACTTCCCGGTCAAAGTAGTCGTTCATTGTTTGCGACATGGCGCACATGAGCGGCCCTGCAAGAAGGACGCCACGCAGAAGAATAGACCAGTTGTCGGCTATATTTTCGCCAGTTGATACCACGCCACAGGCAAAGGCCCACATTGGCGGAAACCAGGTGACCGGTTTCATGAGCGGCAAGATGGCCGATGGCTCAATCCTGAAGCCGGGCTTGTTGACATTATCAAGAGCCCGTTCAATGATTTTGCGCCTTGCATCGCTGACTCCAGACTGGAGAAGCTTTTCGGCAAGGCCTTGCTGCTTTTCAGTGGTTAGAGTGTCGCGTCCGTTCATGGGTATAATGATTCTCCTTTCGGCTTAAAGCAAGGCAAATAGTATACAAGTTTTTTAGCAAAAACATAAGGATTTAGTTCATGGCCGGTCTGTACTTCGCCGAGAGCTCCGCGTTGATTTTCAGTATTTCATTAAATTTTTTCTCTGAATGGCCGCTTTCCAGCGCATTTTTTGCCATAATAAACCCATCATTAATACAAACAGCTTTTCCTGACACGTAGCAAGCCATGGCAGTGGTGAACAGTGCGGCATCGAGGTGTGCTTCCGGAGCACTTCCGTCAAGGATTCTGCGGATAATGAGTGCGTTTTCATCTTTTCCTCCCCCCTGGATTTCCGAGAGGGCATGCCTTGTCAGTCCAAACTCTTCAGGATAGAGGGTATGAGGTGTTGCACACCCATTCAAAATTTCGATAATATGTGTTGGACCGTTGAGGCTCGGCTCGTCAAGCGCTATGCCCTCTTCAGTCATCGAATGCACAATCAGGGCATGGCGGGTTCCTGTCTGTAGCAGTACATCGGTATAGAGTTCCATCAGTTCCCGGTTGAAAACACCCACAAGCTGCCGTTTTGCCCTTGCAGGATTGATCAGAGGACCGAGAATGTTGAATATCGTTCTGATGCCCAGCTCCCTGCGAATATTGGCAACTCTTTTCATGGACGGATGATACAGGGGGGCAAACAGGAAGGCAAATCCCGTCTGCTGAAACAGCTCTTTTGTTGCTTCCGGTGGAAGATCAATAGCAAAGCCAAGGGCTTCAAGAACATCGGCACTTCCGCAACTGCTTGTTACCGAACGGTTTCCATGTTTGGCAATCGGGACGCCGGTACTGTTGGCAATAATTGATGCGGTCGTTGAAATATTAAAGGTGCCTGCATGGTCGCCTCCGGTACCACAGGTATCAACGGCATCATCATCAAGGATGAGAGTGTTGGCTTTTTCCATCAGGCTGTAATATGCGCCTGTTGTTTCTGCAGGAGTAACTCCTTTTTGTTGAAGGAGGGCAAGTATCGCCGCAATGACAATTTCTGAAAACAGACCATCCATAATGCTGTTCATGCAGAACATCATCTCTTTCTGTGAAAAATGTTCTCCTGCAAGTAGTTTTTGAAGTAACTTTTTTTGTGGCATGAAGCTGATTGGTTGGCAAATGATTGCGAATTGTGTAAATGTAAATAATAGTAAACATTTGATGTAAATGTAAATACTAATGGGGATTGATTGTCTTGAGTGTGGCAGCATGGAGCAATGGAGATATTTTTATCAATCAGAGGGTATTTTTAATGGATAAAACGCAGATAACGTTGTTCAGGGCAGAGTCTTTGAGGATGGTTTTGAGAAAAATGATGTGTCTGGCTATAGATGCAATTATTGTGACCGACCTCTCTGTTATTCGGTGGCTGACAGGTTTCAGCGGTTCAAGTGCGAGGTTACTTATTACCAGAGAAAAAAGCTGGCTGTTTACCGATTTTCGCTACAAGGAGCAGGCTGCCGGAGAGGTGTCAATGGCCGACACGGTTATTGCCACTGACGGGTTTGCTGACGAGCTTGGTTCTGGTCGTTATGCTCTTGGAGAAACCGTTGCCCTTCAGTCTGATAATGTCACCTGGCACGAAGCAACCAGACTTATCGAACAGATTCTCGGTAAACAGCGCGTGATACCCGTGGATTCATTTTTTGATGAGTTCAGGATGCTGAAGAATGATATCGAGCATTTGAAGATGCGTCGTGCGGCAGAAATAAGCGAACTTGCGCTTGAAAAAGTGCTCCCGATGATTTCGCCATCAGTCACAGAGCTTGATATTGCTGCGGAGATCACCTACCAGCAAAAAAAGCTTGGTGCAGAAAGAGACTCTTTTGAGCCCATTGTGGCAGGAGGGGCACGTTCCGCCCTGCCTCATGCAGCTCCGTCAAAAGCACACTTCAAGGCGGGGGAGCTGATTGTTATCGATATTGGGTGTGTCTATGAAGGGTATGCCTCCGACCAGACACGAACTGTCGCACTTGGTCATGTTTCAACTGAAGCCCGGGAAGTCTACCGCATTGTGAAGGAGGCGCAACAGCTTGGTATTGCATCGGCAAGGTGTGGTATGATGGCAAAAGAACTTGATGCCGAGGTTCGCCGCTTCATTGCCGCTCACGGTTATGTAGATGAGTTTGGTCACGGTCTCGGCCACGGTGTTGGTCTTGATGTGCATGAGGAGCCCCGGATCAGTCCGAAAGGAGAGCACGAGTTACAGGAAAACATGGTATTTACTATTGAACCAGGCATTTATCTGCCAGGAAAATTCGGGGTTCGCATTGAGGATACAGTAGTGATGGGCCTTCATGGTGCGACTCCCTTGCAGCAGTTCAGCAAAGAGCTTCTTGTGTTGTAATATTATCAGAGTGAGAGTATGAACAGCGGCTATTGCATGGTTATTACTACAGCTCCCGATCGGGAGGTCGCCGAAAAGCTTGCGGAAAGCATTCTCAACAATAAGCTTGCAGCCTGTATCCAGATGGCCGATATCCGGAGCTTTTTTCTCTGGGAAGGGTCGTTGCTGAAAGAGGATGAAGTTGCCCTGTATATCAAAACCACAGAGGCCAGTTACAGCGACCTCGAAGGTTATATTGAAAAGAATCACCCCTATGATGTGCCCGAAATCATCAAATTGCCAATAACTGACGGACTGCCAGGTTATCTTGACTGGCTTGATCATGCACATGGCTTATGAGTCGGGGACACTCATTTTTGCCGTCAACAGTTCTCGACCAGGTAAACTGTGGCAATTTTTTTTGGGTTGAATAGCATAAGAAAGATTTTGGCAAGGAGAGCGATCCCATATTTCTTCTCTCTTTTAATGGGATGGGATTTTACAGGAATTATCCATTGCTATTTGGAATAAGGTAAAAGAAATGATAGATTTTTTAATAAACTGCTGGAAAAAATCCTTAGAATACCCTTGCTTTATTAGCCATACGCTCTCGCAAAAACATTGCAACAATGATTGAAAAAAAAGAATTACTTAAAAAAATCAGTGCTATCGAGCAAAGCGAAGAGTCTGTTATTGCTATTTACTCGAACCATATTCAGCATGTTTTGAGATATTCAACACTTGGAAAGGACGTTCAGGTCAAGATACTGGACATGCTTCAAAAGTTGAATTCTGATCTGCAAGACCATAAATCCACAACAAAGCAGCTCATTGAATCCATTGAAACGAGCGGAAAAAATGTTTTTTAATAAAGAGTTCCTTGGATTCTTCGGATCCATGACAGAAACTAAAAAACAGAAGCGTAATATTCTTACTACGCTCGTTGCTGATGTTGCTGATACGGCCATTGAAACTTTGCCGATCACAGGCTTGGGGACGGAGCCAGGTGTTCATCAGATTCAGCAAAGTACCGAGGTTGTTAAAGACGTTCCAGCTTATGACGCTACCCCTCATTTTCAATCTACCACCTTGCAAACTGTTCACAGTATGAATATGCTTAAGCATCCATTAGGGGAGGTTTTTGGTTTTACGACAACTGACCAGTCACCGAAGGCACAACGGTATCGTTCGCACCGCCATTGTCCATTCAATAATAAGGTACCTAACTGCACCAATGACCAGAGCAAAAATCCTCTCGGAGTGTGCAGCGTTTTATATAATAATAAACCCGTCATCACCTGTCCTGTCCGGTTTCGTGAAGACTGGATGATTACTGACGACGCAGCCGCCTTCTTTTTTAAAGAGGGCACGCAATGGAGTTCATTAACAGAGGTTCATCTTAATGATGCTGGCGGGACATCAGCAGGAAATATTGATGTAATGCTTGTTGCTTATGATGAGCGAGGCAAAATGATTGACTTTGGGGCACTGGAGGTTCATGCTGCATACATCACCGGAAATTTACGTGAGCCTTTTGAATATTACATGCAGGATACAAGCTCTAATTTTTTAATGGACTGGACAGCGCAACCGAACTATCCGCAACCAGATTTTCTTTCTGCGGCAAGAAACAGTCTTGTTCCTCAGCTCTTGTTTAAAGGCAGGATTTTGCATTCATGGAACAAGAAAATGGCGGTGGCAATTAATCAAAGTTTGTTTGACACCCTTCCTTCCTTGAATCGAGTTAAAAAGGAAGAGGCCGATATTGCATGGCTCATTTACGATCTTGAACTTGTAAATGATGGAGGGAAAGAACGTTATCAGCTCAAAAAGACTGATGTTGTCTACACGCAATTCCAGCCAACACTTTCAGCTTTAACGGCTATTGCCCCAGGTAATGTTAGCGATTTTGTAAGATTTATTCCGGAATTAGCCGGTTAAAAAATATTGAACCAATCAGGAGTCGTGCAAAAGTGACAAGCAAACATGTCATCTTCTGCACGACTAGAGTAAAATGATTTCCTGTGACCGCGAGTTAAGTTAAGGGATACAATTTATCTTTCCCAGTGCTCAGAGGCAGGGAGCCCGGCTATATAATGAGTCATCATCAAATCCCATTCCACCTTTTTGATCTCGCTTAGCGTACATGAAAACCCTGCTTCCGTAATTAATTTACTTAAGCGCTCCCTAAGCTCAACATCTGATTGCAGCTTTTCGAGAAATTTTTTTGCTTGCTCTTCTGACATAATAAGCTCCTTTTATTATATAGTCGGAATATAACAACTTGTTAAGGTTCATATTTGATTCCACTGTAATACTTTCGTTTAGCTTTACCATTGCTTTACGTATATAGTGGTTGAACGAAAAGTCGTTATGATATTATAAAATAATAGCTTATATTGCTTTATAAAGATCGAAAGATTTGGCGTACCCCTGAACAAAAGCGTAATAACACCCCATTAGAGTCATTTTTGACTGAGAAAAGGT
>CAILRB010000092.1 GCA_903836465.1 uncultured Chlorobiaceae bacterium | reverse complement strand
TCCGGGCAAAGTGACAGCAGAAATTGCCAGAGCACACGCCGAAAGCGAATTCGAGAAATACCGGATCGTGCAGGATCGGCTCTTTGAGAGCGACTTTGACCGCATGCTCAAGGAGATCGAGTTTCTGCAGAAGCCGAAGGAGGGGCGCGATGAGTAGGAGGGAGGTACCTGTCAAACCCCTCCGGCCATCGTTACCGGACGGTTTGCGAAAAGGGAAATTGCCGGGCATTAGCTTGTCAACCACTGAGGATTTTACCGGAAAGTTGAGCTGAATGGTTGAACAGGCATCGTTATAATTTTCCGAGAATTTAGGTTGTAACCAAAAGCAGCAAGAACATTCTCCATCCCTTCACGATACGATTCACGAAAATCCAATTTTCCAATTGTATTAAGTAACGAATTATGTTGCTTTATTCGATTGATTCATGTAATTACCGGTATGTTTATTTCGGACTACATTGATGCTTTGCTAGCCAAAGGCGTCTTCTGTTTCAGAGGTGCTGAAGCTTCTGACGTGCTTGGATCAGGCGTTATCGCCACCCGTGCGGCCTTGCGTCGTCTGCGGCATAAGGGTGAAGTTGCCATGCCGTACCGGGGATTTTATGTTATCGTTCCCCCGGAATACCGGAAGATGGGATGCCTGCCCGCAAACCAGTTTATTCCGTTACTGATGGATTACCTGAAAGAGCCCTATTATGCAGGCATGCTTACCGCTGCCGAACACTACGGTGCAGCTCATCAACGCCCTCAGGCGTTTCAGGTTCTGTTGCAACATGCTCGACCAGCTATTATTTGTGGGGATGTGAGGATTGATTTTATCATACGTAAGAACGCAGCGCTTATGCCTGTACAGGATTTCAAGACGCCTCGCGGTTATGTAAAGGTATCGACCCCTGAGGTCACAGCATTTGATCTAACCGGGTATCCGCATCATGCAGGTGGTCTGGACAATACGGCAACTGTTTTATCTGAACTTGCAGAATCTCTTGACGGCGGGAAGTTGGCTGAAATAGCTGCACTCTCTCCCATAGCGTGGTCTCAGCGATTGGGTTATTTGCTTGATGTGATTGGTGAAGCCGGATTAGTAGATGGATTGGCTGAATATGTTGCAAGTCGCAATCCTGTGCCGACCCCGCTCTCGCCGTCACAACCATACAGCGGCGTTCGAATGGTGGCTCGCTGGAGGCTAATGCCAAATGAAAAGGTAGAACCGGAAATATGATCCCTCTTGACTATATCACCGCTTGGCGAGTTAATGCTCCATGGCCGCAGTTATCTCAGATTGAACAGGATCTGATTATCTGTCGTGCCCTGGTTGAACTTTACTCCCATCCGGTTGTAGCGAAAAATCTGGCTTTTCGTGGTGGAACTGCGTTGTTCAAGCTTCATCTTCTGCCAGCAAGATATTCAGAGGATATTGATCTGGTGCAAATGCAAGCGGGGCCAATCGGTCCGATCATAGATGCAGTACAAGAAAAGATCAATCCCTGGTTGGGTATTCCTTGATGATATCTCACCACTGCTGACAACAGGGAGCTCATGGGATCCCAAGGCTGCTGCACGGTATGTTCTGGATTCTCTCGCACCTTTAATACCGGGGGATGCATGGCAGAAGACAAAAGAAAAGATTATTATTCTGCAAAAAGGGGTTGATGACTAATACTCCCATGACTGGCCCTGCTTTTCCACAACTGCATAATACATGAGTGCCGTCATCATTTTTGATTATACAACGCCCCTGACTTAGATGTTTATCTATGATCAATCATCATAAGGAGGTCTCTATCGTCCGCTCCTCAGCGGCTGAATATCTGACCTTTATCGCGGCTGTCGGCAAGTCGGAAACCAGCGTTGAAATGCGCTATGAGGAGGGAAAAATATCTGGCTGATGCAGAAAATGATGGCAACACTGTACGGTGTCTCCGTTCCTGCCATAAACCAGCATCTGAAGCGTATTTTCGACGATAACGAGTTTGAAGAAGTCTCAGTGATTAAGCATTACTTAACAACTGCCAGTGTGTGACGGCAAAACATTATGCCGTTGCAGAAAAGGGGAATTATCGCTTATGATGTTCTGAATTCTGGGTAGCTAAAAAAGTATTTGAATGCAGATTGGTAAATCGAGAACCCTATGAACTATCAACAGTTACTTGCACTTTTCAAAGAGACCCACCTTGAGTTGCAGCAGAGAGCCGCCCGGTCGGTCGATACCTCCCTTGTGATCCGGAACTGGCTTTTCGGATGGTACATTGTCGAGTTTGAGCAGGGTGGAGCCGAACGATCTGAACTCTATGGCAAAGGCCTGATAAATCGGCTCTCAAAAGAACTCAAAACCCTTGGGTTAAAGGGTATCTCTTCGACTAACCTCAAATTGTGCCGAACTTTTTATTTGGTTTATCAAAAGATTGGTCAGACGCCGTCTGACCAATCTTTTGAAGTTTCGGCTGATTTGCAAAAGATTCAACAGACGCTGCCTGTTACATCTTTTGATGCCATTGCCAGTGCTCCCAAAATGCTTCAGAAACTCTCTGCAACACTGGCAGGCAGCTTCGCTCTCGGGTGGTCGCATTACGTTGCTTTGCTGACCATTTCGAATGCTGATGAGCGTCGGTTCTACGAAATTGAAGCTCACGAAAACAGTTGGGGTGTAAGGGAACTGGATCGGCAAATATCGGCCTCGCTGTATGAACGGCTGGCGCTCAGTCGTGACAAGGATGGAGTCAGGCAGCTCTCAGAGAAGGGGCTGATTATTGAAAAACCGTCGGATGCAATTAAAAACCCTTTTGTGCTTGAGTTTCTTGATCTGGAAGAGAAAAGCGCTTATTCAGAACATGCTCTTGAGACGGCCATTATCGATCACCTCGAACACTTTTTGTTGGAATTAGGCAAGGGGTTTCTCTTTGAAGCGCGCCAGAAACGATTCACCTTCGACAATGATCACTTCTATGTTGATCTGGTTTTTTACAATCGGTTGTTGCGCTGTTATGTGCTTATTGATCTCAAGCGCGACAAGCTGACGCATCAGGATCTGGGGCAGATGCAGATGTATGTAAACTTTTTTGACCGCTATGTCAAAACGGCGGATGAACTGCCGACAATCGGCATTCTGTTGTGCCATCGCAAGCATGATGCGCTGGTTGAGCTTACTCTCCCCAAGGATTCAAATATTTTCGCTTCGAAGTATCAGCTCTATCTGCCCTCAAAAGAGGAGCTGAAGAGGCAATTGGAGGAGGCCGCAGGCATTGAGCATCCGGAAAATCCGGATCAGGAGGGCATAGGCGATGTTCGATAAATGGTTCAATCAAGATATCGGGAAAGTCTTCGATCGGTGAAACCGGGTGGTTGTTGAATTCCGCTAATCGAAGTGCTCGTTTAGTTCCCAAAGCTGTCAACGATTTTCGGGGGTTTCGCTTCGCATTGCCGGTACAGCAGGGCTCATGAGGAGCGGAAATAGGGGAGGCTGTGCAAAAGAATAACAGTGCTTTATTGTTCTTGCCGTTCTTTTGCTGTAATAGTATATTTCCTTTTTGCAAAACGAGTTATTCTACCCAAAAACTCCCATAACCCTTGCCGCTTTCGAATGGATAAAAAAACTCTCTCCGAGCGGGATGTCGAGGAAAACAACTACTCCCTTGGCGACGTGGTACAGCAGGCGTTCAAGGCTGAACTGATGGCTTGCCTTTTGATAGACAAGAGGGTGAAAGTATGAGCGGGAGAAAAAAATCAGGTAAGGAGGTCTCTATCGTCCGCTCCTCAGCGGCTGAATATCTGACCTTTCTCGCTGCCAGCGGCACAGGCGGCATCGATGCGGTTTATGCCGATGAGAATATCTGGCTTACTCAGAAGATGATGGGGGTGCTCTATGACGTGGACGTGCGCACTATCAACTATCACCTGAAAAAGATATTTAGTGATAGTGAATTGCAGGAAGATTCAGTTATCCGAAATTTTCGGATAAC
>CAILRB010000091.1 GCA_903836465.1 uncultured Chlorobiaceae bacterium | reverse complement strand
CCGTTGTGTTTGATTTCATTCTTGAGTCTAGAAGATGTTCTGTTGGATTGTCAACACGCAACATAGCTGACACAACCGGCGAAAAACTGCAGGATTTATTTTAACAAAGTCAAATTAGTTGTTGGTCTGCCAGAGGGTTCTGGCAACCGTTCTCTCCGGTTGTTGTTTTCAATACCTCTATTCGGAGAGAAAACCCCTCGCAGATCAATCTCTGCGAGGGCCTCAAAACCACCGTCGGCTGATCAAGGAAACTGGGGAGATTCCAGTTGCTTCCATCAACATCTGTGCAAAAAACAGCTCCCCTTTGCCTCATTCTTCTTGTCCGCGCTCAATAGCAGAGATGTTTGCTTTCAGGCGTCCTAGGCGTCCTAACCACATAAACATGGAAACCCTTCAAACACCCCCTCTGGAAACCCCTCCTGACCGTCTAACCAAGGGAAATTACCATTCTGATCGCAAGCATGCACACAGACGATTGGCGAATAGTAAAAACCAAATAACCTTACAATGGCCTCAATAAAACCACCACTGCCTATTCAAGAATGGGATTTCCGTCGCATCCAGAATCTCCCAGACCAGGTTTATTTTTGTTTTACTTACGAATATGGTCGCAATGTCGAACCAATTCTCAAAGCTTTTGAGGATGATAAGAAAAACAAGCTTAACTTTGATGAACACGGAAACTGGCATTTCGTGGTTAGTGTCTATGAATGGCAGGATGCAAATCCGCACATAGAACGAGTGATCGATTCGATTGATGCTCCGCCGGATTTTCCAAATACCCCTTACCTTCAAGTAGAACACATCATCACCAGCAATGCTTACAATCCGTTTGTTGCCCCAAACGATGAAGATCCGCCACCCCCACCTGTGGTCTCGGTTACTTGGAACGGTCAGGGTTGGTTTGGTTACAGGGATTGCAGAAACTCCAGCCCGTATGAATACGTATATTTTCTGGCGATTGATTGGACAGCGCCGCCAACGAAATTAAAGGAAGCCTTTGTGCAATGGATGGATGAAAACAAGCCTTCTTACACCCTTGCCGAAAAGCAAACCGGAAAGAACGATAACGCAAAGCGTTACACTTTCCTAAAAAACCTGGGCGTTTACCGTTTGGTGCAGCACTACGGCACGATTGAAGCTGCTTTCAAGTATGTCGCAAATCTCGATGAAAATGAATTTGGCAAGAAGGTAATCCGCGGCCAGTGGCTCAACGCTCTGTATCAAAATATTGAAGATTGGAGCAGGGCGCGAAAGTCAGCCGAACTCATTCTCAACCTTTGGAAACGAACTTCTGTGAGATGAAAAATATTTTCAATGCCCATAGTGTGGCATAAAAGTTCTTTTTAAGCCCCATTCTGATTATCTCCAAAATCGTAACAGTTTAGCTTGCTTTCATTTTTTGTAACAGTTTAGCTTGGTTTCAATTTTTCCTACTCGTTTTTTTGAACTGTTTGGTTGACGCAAAAGAAACGAAGTGCTTCCTTAGTTTCTTGGATTAAAACTAGTAACGCATTTATAATAAGCATGTTGTGAATTTCATTG
>CAILRB010000090.1 GCA_903836465.1 uncultured Chlorobiaceae bacterium | reverse complement strand
TGTTGGTTTTCGAGTGATTCGTTCCAGTCTTTTTCTTCCTGAAAATCTGATCCCCTGATATCTGGAAATCTGAAAAAGAAAGCTCACACGACAAGGCAGAACCAACATGGAGAGGCAAGAAATTTTTTTTTGAACTGACAACTGACAACTGACAACTGACAACTGACAACTGACAACTGACAACTGACAACTGACAACTGACAACTGACAACTGACAACTGTCCCGCAATGCCAAATCACGAAATGCTGATCGTCAAAAAGGCCTTCGATTTTTCGAAATGGCTGCTGCATCACACGGGGAAGTTCCCGAAGAGCTTTCGCTTCAGCATTGCGGTGCGGCTCGAAAACAGCGTACTCGAATTTACCGAACTCGTTGCGGTGGCCAACATGCGCAGCAGCAAGCTTCAGGGTTTGCATGAGGCTGATGAGGTGCTGACCCGGTTGCGGCTCCTTTTCCGCATGAGTTTTGAGATGAAATTCATCAATCTTGCCTCCTATGAATTTGGGAGCCAGCAGATTGCCGAGTTGGGGAAAATGCTTGGTGGCTGGATAAAAAAGGTTGAACAATCGGTCGAGAAATGATAACTTTCCTGCGGATAAGGGCCGATACAATGATCTCCCCGTTCGATATGCGGGAGTTTGTAAAACAACAAAGCTGATGCTCTGCGCTGCTCCTCCCGGAACAACAACAATCCGGACAACAGGAACAACAACAATGTTGGTTTTCGAGTGATTCGTTCCAATCATGCCCTTTTATGAGTGAAAAGCCCATCCTGATGCCGCTCTTTCAAGGAAGACTGGACAGTTTTTGGGCATGACATCGGGCTCTTTCTCCTGAGGCACGTCGCCACCCAGTGGTGGGGCGGGCACAAACAGAACAGACAAAACAGGTCGCTTGAGTAAGCAATTGAAAGAGGGGCCTGTTTTTTTTGCCAACGCCATGAAAACCAGCAAAAACCTTTTTGAGAGTATCGTTGCTTTTGAAAACGTGCTTTCGGCAGCTCAAAAGGCAGCGAAAGGGAAGCAGGAACAGCAGTCTGTGCTGAAGTTTTATAACCATTTTGAGGAAAACCTCTGGCAGATTATTTCGGAGCTGCGCAACAAAAACTATAAGCCTGGCACCTACAAGAGCTTCAGCATTTATAAGTCAAAACCCCGCCAGATCAGCGCCGCCCCATTTCGGGATCGTGTGGTGCATCATGCACTTATCGCTGTCGTCGGCCCCATTCTGGAGCGGAGCTTTATCTTCGATACTTACGCCAACAGAACCGGCAAAGGGACACACAAGGCAATTGAGCGTTACCAGCACTACCTGAAAAAGTACGCCTTCGTGTTGAAATGCGATATCCGAAAATACTTTCCCTCCATAGACCATGAGATTCTCAAATCACTGCTCCGGCGTAAAATTGCCTGCGCCGATACCCTCTGGCTGATTGAAACCATCATCGACAACAGCAATCCGCAAGTTGAGCATCTTCACTATTTCCCCGGCGATACCCTCTTTACCCCGCATGAAAGAAGACGAGGTCTGCCAATTGGAAATCTTACCAGCCAGTGGTTTGCCAACTACTACCTCAGCTTTCTTGACCACTATGTCAAAGAGGTGTTACACTGCAAAGGCTACGTGCGATATGTTGATGACGGTGTCTTGTTTTCTGACAGCAAGCAGGATTTGTGGGAGTGGAAAAAAGCCATCGATCAGTTTCTGGAGCAGTACCGCTTGATACTCAACCCGCAGAGAACAGAGCTTTATCCCTCGAAAGAAGGGAAGTGTTTTCTTGGCCAGAAGGTCTTTCAGTCACATCGGCTGCTCCCTGCCGATAATGTTCGCAGGGCGAAGAGACGGATTCAGTGCGCCCTGATTGCAAAGCCTGACAACATCAGGCAGATTCTTTCAGGGTGGGTTGGCCATGCGCGTCAGGCCGATACCCGCAATTTGTTGCGGTTGATTTCGGGAAGAATATTGAGTGGTTATTCATTACAAAAAAAATACACTTCAACATCGTGTCGAGGCTCATTGCTTAACACCTCTGACTTCCTATATTACAGCAAATAAGGAATTCATTGCATATTCAGTTCAACAAGTGATGACAAGATGCTGTTAAAAGATCGCTACATAAACCCCTTCACTGATTTTGGTTTCAAGAAAATCTTTGGTTCTGAGGTAAACAAAGACCTTCTGATAGCGTTTTTGAATACGTTACTGCCTGTCGAGGCAGGAGTCGTTTCAGACCTTTCATTTTTGCCAAATGAGCAGGTTGGGCGTAGTGAATACGACCGGCGGGCAATTTTTGACCTTTACTGTGAAAATGAAAAGGGTGAAAAATTTATTGTAGAGATGCAGCGTGCAAAGCAGAACTACTTCAAAGACCGCTCAATTTTCTATGCTACGTTTCCCATTCAACAGCAGGCTCAAAGCGGATCATGGAATTTCTGCCTGAAGTCGGTCTACATGGTAGGTATTCTTGATTTTGTTTTTGATGAAGATAAAGCCGATAACGAGGTCGTCCACCATGAAGTAAAGCTGGTTGATCGTTCAACGGGCGCAGTCTTTTCCGAGAAATTGACCTTTATTTACCTTGAACTTCCCAAGTTCACGAAAACGATTGAGGATCTTGTCAGCGACTTCGATAAATGGTGCTTTTTGCTTCGCCATCTTCCCGAACTGACCGACCGCCCAGCCCGTCTTCAGGAGAAGGTTTTCAGCAAAGTCTTTGAACTGGCTGAAATTGCCCGGTATTCGAGTGTGGAGGCGGCGGCCTATGAAGAGAGCCTCAAAATTTATCGAGACCTGAAGAATGTCGTCGATACCGCTTATGATGAGGGTAAAGCTGAGGGCAAGGTTGAGGGGAAGGCTGAAGGCATCGTTCAGGGAATTCAGCAAAAGGCGCTTGAAGATGCAAAAAAGCTGAAAGATGCAGGTGTTGACATCGAAACGATCTCACGTTGTATTGATTTGCCGAAGGCAGTTGTGCAGAGGTTGTAAGTTTTTCCCTCCGAATATCCAAGCGACAATTATCGTTGCAGGAGATCCTCTCTTCTGTTTCTATTCGCGACCGATTATCCTATATTCACTTACGCATTTTTTCACCTTGTCATCCACAACACCGGTGCTATGGCTTTTTCTTGCTCGACTGTTTCGGAATCAGTGAAGTGCATTAGCCGCATAAGCAGAGCGCTCTTGCTTGTCCTTGTTATTTTGGCAGGCGCTGGCGGTATTGTTGTGGCAAAAGGTGAGAGTGCAAAGCCGTCGAATGTTACGTCTGTCGCCGCCACAAAAACAGCAAATCCCGAAAAAGCGGATGGCAAGGGAGTGTTGAAGGAGGATGGTTTGACGGTCAAAGGAAACACTGATGCGATTATTCAAATCTTTGGTGTACGCTTGGATACTGGAAATATTATCACGCTGATTGGTGTGATTGCCACCGTAGTTATTGCCCTAATTACCGCGATATGGGCTTTTTTTAAATGGATTTACCCGATTCTGAGCACAAAATTTGCAAGAAAGAAGCAGCTTGAAGGCTTTGCAGAACGTCACAAGGCGACTCTCAGAGAGCAAATTCAAAAGCAATCACTCTCAACAACTGCCTTTGACAGTGTTTCCGTGACTCTTGCCGATACTTTTGTTCCGTTGCGTCTCTCCGACACCTTGCGAAATGAAACACGTTTCATGCCGGGCAGTAGCTATAACAATCAGAGAAACGATGGCATCCGCTCTCCAGAAGAGGTTCTGCGAATTGCCTTCAAAAAAAAGTACAGAAAGCTGCTTGTTGTTGGTGAACCCGGTTCAGGAAAGACAACGCTCCTCTACTATTATGCTTTGTTATGCCTCGACACAAAGCCTCTTGAACGGCGAGGCTTTCGCGTACCAAAGTTGCTCTTTTATCTGCCGCTACGTGAGCTGACGAAGAGTGGAGAAAAGTTCGCATTGCTTCCTGCAAATCTCTGGGCCTTTTCTGAAAGGCATTCTCACGCTATCGGGGAGGATGTTTTTTCCGATTGGCTTCATTCAACCACAACCCTTGTTTTGCTTGATGGACTTGATGAAATCAGTGACATTGCGGAGCGAATAAGGGTGTGTGGCTGGATTGACAACGCCGTGATCAGCTTTCCAAAGGCATATTTTGTTATTACCTCAAGACCTTCAGGGCTCAGAAAGGTTGACAAGATTAAGCTTGAGCCTGAACCAGAACGGGTTGACATCATGGATTTTACGCCTTATCAGCAGAACATTTTTTTACATCGCTGGTTTGAAGCAGCATTTCTTGAAGCTGAAGCTCCTTTTGCCGATAAAACAGCGGCATGGCAAAAGAGTCAGAAAGAAAAAGCGGCAACCAAAGCAGAGGGAATCATCACCGTTTTAAAAGCCGAAGAATATAAAAGTTTGCAGTCGCTGGCCGGTATTCCCCTTTTGTTGCAGATTATGGCCATGCTCTGGAAAAACAAGGAGGATCTGCCATCCAGTCGTGTGGAGTTGTACGGAAAAGCATTGAACTACATTCTTGATGAAAGGGAGAGACAAATAGGGAACATCCCTTTGCTTGCCGCTGATCAGGCGCTTGATGTCCTGATGCCGGTGTCGCTCTGGATGCAGGAAGAGCTGGAGAAGGATGAAGTGGAGAGAGAGACAATGCATCAGCGGTTGCAGGCTGAATTGATCAAGCATTCTGATACCCCAACGCCAGCGATATTTTGCCAAAACCTTGTCGATCGGGCAGGGTTGCTGGTGGAGTATGGCGAAAAGGAGTATCTGTTCCGCCATAAATCATTCCGCGAGTATATGGCGGCGGTTCAGCTTGTAAAAAATATTGAGCTTCTCCAGGTGGATCCTCTCGACAGGGAGATAAATGTAGAGAGGAAGTATCTCAGTGAGCTGGCCGCACATTTTGGTGAAGCCTGGTGGAAAGAGCCGATCTGCTTTTTTGCAGCGAAGGCGAGTGCTGTTACCTTCAATGCGTTTCTGGGGCAACTGTTTGACTCTCCGGTCAGCGTGGATTTTTCGCAGGAGCAGCAGGATTTGCTGGAACGTATTATGCAGGAAAGGCCGAAGGAAGAGCCTGGAGCTCTCTATGCCAAACTGCTTCACCCGGCGACAACCGCAAACCAGCAGCGTTATTTGTTGAAATGTTTGCAAATAAGCAGGCATCAGGCAGCAGGAGATGTTGTGCGGCAGTTTATTGAGCAGAATCATGCCAAAGGCGACGACATTCGCCGCCGTGCCGCTGACTTTACGGTAACAGGTGTGGTCGATAGGCAAGGCGCACCTTATGTCTTGATCGAAGGCGGTTCGTTTGTCTACTCAGTCAAGAAAAAGCAACGGACGGTGCCAGACTTCCACGTTGCCCGATACACCGTGACCAACCAGCTTTACCGTCGCTTTATTGCTTACCTTGAGGGAAATGAGGCTCACTTTGCCACTATTCTGCCACTTGAACGCTATAAAGAGCAGTTGAGCATCATGGCGCAAGGTGCCGGGGGATTTCGCCGTTATCTGAAAGGCAAAGATAATCTGGCAAAGCTCTTTCGTTCCTATTTTGATGACGACAGAAAATTTAACGGGGATGAACAGCCGGTGATTGGCATAAGCTGGTATGCAGCGCGTGCCTACTGCCTCTGGCTCTCGCTGCTTGAAAGCAATGGCGGAAACGCTGGCCTCTATCGCTTGCCAACGGAGGTGGAGTGGGAATATGCCGCAGGTGGTAAAGAGAGCAGATGCTATCCCTGGGGTGAAGAGGCGCCATCATCAACCCGAGCCAATTACGGGAAAAACGAAGGGGTTACAACAGCGGTTGGCCGTTATCCTGAAGGTGTAACTCCGGAAGGGTTGTACGACATGGCCGGTAATGTGTGGGAGTGGATGGAGAATAACTATGGTTTCGGGTTGCGTTCGATGGCTTTTTCGGTGATTTTCACAATTCTTTGGAGTATAGAGAACAAACGTCTCTATGGTTTCAGTGCCCCCCGTGCGTTGCGAGGTGGAGCGTATTATAGCGATAATACTGATGCTCTGCGCTGCTCCTCCCGGCTCTACTACGTCTATCCGGACGGCAGGGTCGTCAGCAGTGTTGGTTTTCGAGTGATTCGTTCCAGTCACTCTTCCTGAAAATCTGATCCTCTGATATCTGGAACCCTGAAAAAGAAAGCTTACTCGACAAGGCAAAACCAACATGGAGAGACAGGAAAATTTTTTTTGACCTGAAGCGCAGCAGAATAATCTCCCAACAGGGGAGAACAAAGAAGAAACTATCTTATGACCCGGAACTACGACAAGCTGAAGACCCTGTTGATTGAGCTGTTTCAGCTCGACCAGCCTGACCTCGATTTTGGTCTCTACCGCATCATGCACGCCAAAAGCGCGGAGGTGACGCAGTTTCTCGACAAGGAGCTGCTGCCGCAGGTGACGGCGGCATTCGGCCAGTTCAGGAGCGCCGACAAGGCTGAGATGGAGCGGGAGCTGAACAAAGTTATTGCGGGCGTGGAGGCGGCGGGAATGGAGCCTGAGCAATCGCCCAAGGTGCAGGCGTTGCGCGAGCAGCTCAAAAACGACGGCGTGGATGTGGGGCGGCTTGAGAGCGAGGTGTACGACCACCTGTTCAGCTTTTTCCGTCGCTACTACTCCGAGGGCGACTTCCTTGCCAAACGTGTCTATAAGCCGGGTGTGTACGCCATTCCTTACGAAGGCGAAGAGGTGATGCTCCACTGGGCCAACAAGGATCAGTACTACATCAAAACCAGCGAGTACCTGCGCGATTACGCCTTCCGTTTGCGCCCCGACCTGGAGGAGAAGCCCATGTGCGTACACTTCCGGCTGGCGGATGTGGCCGAGGGCGAGCATGGCAACGTAAAAGCCTCCGAAGGCAAGGAGAGGCGCTTCAAACTTGCCGAAGAGAATCCCGTCACCCTTGAGGATGGCGAACTCATGATCCGCTTCACCTATCAGCCCGATACGGCAAAGCAGAAGGAGCTGAATGCAGCGGCAGAAGAGGTCATTGCGGCAATGGACGATGCTTCACTGAAAGCGTGGATCACCGAGCTTGGCAAGCCGAACGTCAGGAGTGATGGCAGCTCTTCCGGCACGCGCCTGCGCCTCCATCTCGATCGCTACACCGCACGCAACACCTTCGACTACTTCATTCACAAAGATCTTGGTGGATTCTTGCGCCGCGAGCTTGACTTTTTCATCAAGAACGAGGTGATGCACCTCGACGATATCGAAAACGAGAGCGCTCCCCGTGTTGAGCAGTACCTCTCGAAGATCAAGGTGATCCGCAAAATCGCAGGCAAGATCATCGATTTTCTTGCCCAACTGGAGAATTTCCAGAAGAGGCTCTGGCTGAAGAAAAAGTTTGTGGTCGAGACCCGCTACTGCATGACGCTCGACCGCATACCGGCGGAGTTTTATGGGGAGATTGCCGCCAACCCGAAGCAGTGGGAGCAGTGGCGAACGCTCGGGATGCTTGAGACGGCCAATGTTGACCAGCCCGACCTCTTCAGTCAGGCTGAAGTCGGCAGCGTTGGCTACCTTGAGGCGCATCCCTTTTTGATGGTCGATACTGCGCTTTTTGACGAGGCGTTCAAGCGCAGATTACTCTCAACCGTTGAAAATCTGGATGAAACCCTTGACGGGTTGCTGATTCATGGGGATAATTTTCATGGATTGAATCTGCTGCAGGCGAGGTATCGGGAGCAGGTGAAGTGTGTTTATATTGATCCGCCGTATAACACAGGGGGAGACGGGTTTCCTTACAAGGATAGTTACCAGCATTCCAGTTGGTTATCAATGCTTTGCGATAGACTGGAGTATAGTTTATCTCTTGTATCTCTTGATGGATTGATTTTTATCAGCATTGATGAATCCGAGATCACCAATCTTAGATTTTTAGTTAAAAAATTAATAGGGCAAGATTCTTTACTTGGTGAGTTTGTTTGGAAAAAACGTTCTGGTGGAGACATGTCTGCGGGTCAAGGTTCGGGATTAGCTATAGAGCATGAATATGTTGTTACCGCTGCAAAAAGTCAGTCAGGAAAATATCGTGGGCTACAAAAGGATGATTCAAAATTTTCAAATCCTGATAATGATCCGGATGGTCCTTGGACAACACAAGATTTAACGTGCAACAAAACTATTGACGAGCGCCCTTCTTTGTATTACGATTTAATTGATCCGGCAACAGGTAATATTTTTAAATGCAGTGAAACAAGGGTTTGGTCATACGAAAAACGAAAAATGGAAGAGATGATTCAACGAAATGTTGATGGTCGTCATCTTCCAAAAGTCATTTTTCCTGATTCATTTCACCAAAAGCCAAAGCTGAAAAAATTTTTATGGGAACGAAAATCAGAGTTTTCTCCAATTTCGTCATGGCTTCAAAACAATGTTGTTACTTCTGAAAAAGTTGCTGTTGGTTATGCCCCACTAAACTCTATCGCGACAAGAGAATTTTCCGCCTTTTTTGGTGAAAAGCCTTTTATGTTCCCAAAATCTTCAGAATTAATTAAGACATTTGTCGGACAAGGCACTGTCAACAATGATATTACTCTCGACTACTTCGCAGGCTCCGGCACAACCGCTCACGCCGTCATCTCCCTCAACCGCCAGGATCAGGGCAAACGCAAATACATCCTCGTCGAGCAAGGCGATTACTTCGACACCGTCCTGAAACCCCGCATCCAGAAAGTTGTCTACTCCTCCGACTGGAAAGATGGCAAAGCCACCGCTCCGCAGACAGGCCTCTCGCACGCCTTCAAGGTGCTGAAACTTGAATCCTACGAAGATGCCCTCAACAACCTTGAGCCGCGCCGTACCAGCCATCAGCAACTCACCCTTGACTCTCCAGAAGCTCAGGGGGCGGAGAGCCTCAAGGAGCAGTATATCCTCCGTTACATGCTTGACGTTGAGACACGCAGCAGTCAGTCGCTGCTCAATGTGCAGGCATTCACCGACCCAACGGCCTACAAGCTCAAGGTGAAGCGCCCCGGTTCGGATGAGAGCAGCGAGGTGAATATCGATCTCCTTGAGAGCTTCAACTGGCTTGTCGGCCTCACTGTTCGCAAGATTGCCGCCCCGCAAAGCTTCAGCGCCTTGTTCGAGCGCGACAGCGAAAAGCGTCTGCGCCTGCATGGCCCCCTCAAGCCGGAGGCCGATGCTCCGTACTGGTTCCGCACCGTCACAGGCACTGTGCCCGATGGCCGCAAAGCGCTCATTATCTGGCGCAAACTCACTGGTGAACCGGAGCAGGATAACCTTGTGCTCGACGAGTGGTTCACCCTGCAGGGCTATGCAGCCAGGGAGAGCGAGTTTGCCCTCATCTACGTTAACGGCGGCAACAATCTCGAAAACCTCAAGCAGCCCGGCGACCTCTGGAAAGTGCGCCTCATCGAAGAGGATTTTCACCGCATCATGTTTGAAGCAAAGGAGGGCAACTGATGGCCCGAGCTGGAGCAGCAAAGGGCGCTACTCCAAAAAAGCGCTTGGCCAGTAAGCCGCAGGTGCCTTTTGCCCGGAAGCTTGTGGTCAATCAGTGGCTGCTTTCGCTTTTTGGGGTGAAGCGGTTTGAGGAGTTGGCCGATCAGTTGCGCAACGAAACGCAGGAGGGGCTTGATGAGCATAATGTCCACCATTTTCACCATGCGTTGACCGCGCAGCATCTTGATGTAAATGAGCTTACGGCTGAATTGTTGCTGGAGTACGACCAGAATATTGTTCGCCATACGCAGCGGCTGAACGAGCGGCGTATCACGCGTGGCGAGGAGCCGATTGTCTGGAAGTATTTTCAGTATCTCACCCTGCTCTTCACTGAAATCTATCTTGACCGTTATTTTCATGACCCCAAAGCGCTGCTCATGGCGTTGAATGCGCAGGTGTTCCTTTACAACAGCGACAAGTCGGATGCTGACCGGATTACCTCGTTTGACGCAACTCTTGAGGCATGGCCGCAGCTCAACAAGCTGGCCTGCTGGAGCGCTACCGGCAGTGGCAAGACGCTCTTGATGCACGTCAATATTCTGCAATATCACCATTATCTCAAAACGCAGAATGGTCACCGTCTGGAGCTGAACCGTATTCTGCTGCTGACGCCGAATGAGGGGTTGTCGCAGCAGCATTTGCGGGAGTTTGAGACGGCTGGCATGGATGCGGAGCTTTTCAGCAAGGATGGACGAGGCCTCTTTTCAAGCCATGCGGTTGAAATTCTTGAGGTGACCAGGCTTCGTGAGGAGACGGGGGAGAAGACTATCGCCCTTGATTCGTTTGAGGGCAACAACCTTGTGCTGGTGGATGAGGGGCATCGTGGCACCAGCAGCGGGGAGGAGGGGGCGTGGATGAAGGCTCGCAATGCGCTCTGTGAAAAGGGGTTCTCTTTTGAGTACTCGGCAACCTTTGGGCAGGCGGTGAAAGGGAAGCCTGATCTCATTGCGCTCTATGCCAGAAGCACGCTGTTTGACTACTCGTACCGTTACTTTTACGGCGACGGGTTTGGGAAGGATTATCAGATTCTCAATCTTGATGAGGAGACGCAGCGGAACCATCTTGAACTCTACATGGTGGCTTGCCTGCTCTCATTTTTCCAGCAACAGCGGCTCTTTCGTGAGCATGAGGCGGCCTTTCGCCCCTTCAACATCGAAAAGCCGTTGTGGATATTTGTCGGCGGCAGTGTGACGGCATCGCTGCCCACGCGGGATGCTACCGATATTGTGGAGATTCTCTGCTTTCTTGCCCGATATGTGGCCGATCGTGCGGGCTCCATGCAGCGGATTGAGCGTGTGCTGCATCAGGGTATTGAGACGGCAACGGGGAAAAATCTCTTTGCCGGGCGCTTTGTCTATCTCAATACCTGCGGGCTCACCCCGGCGCAGGTGTTTGATGAGACACTTTCGACCCTTTTCAATGCGCCGGGCGGTGGCCATCTCTCTCTGGAAAACCTGAAGGGGGCTACCGGCGAGCTGGCATTGCGTCTGGGCGCTGAACATGAGCCCTTTGGTGTCATCAATGTCGGCGAAGATGCCAAACTGCTGAAGCTTTGTGAGGAACATGGTATTGCCACCAGCGAGCGTGAATTCAGTGGTTCTCTCTTTTATGAAATCAACAGGCCGCATTCGCCGGTGAATCTGCTGATTGGCTCAAAGAAATTTTCTGAAGGGTGGAGCAGTTGGCGTGTTTCGACAATGGGGTTGATGAATGTCGGCAAAGGGGAGGGGTCGCAGATTATCCAGCTCTTCGGGCGCGGGGTGCGTCTGAAGGGGTACGGGCGGAGCCTGAAGCGCAGCAATAAGGCGCCGTTGCCGGAGGGGGTTGAACGGCCAAAGCACATCGCTCTTTTGGAGACACTCGGTATTTTTGGTATTCATGCCGACTATATGGCGCAGTTCCGCGATTTTCTTGAGGAGGAGGGGCTGCCCACCAACGATGATCGCATCGAGTTTTTGCTGCCGGTGATCAAAAACCTCGGGATGCCGAAGCTCAGGATGGTTCGTCTCAAAAGGAGCATTAACGGGACGAGCACCGATGTTGTTGATGCTTTCCGCAAGCTTGGCCCGGTTCCGACCGTTGCCAAACCGGACGATTCAAGCAAAGAGTATCTGCAAAAAAATCAGGTGGTGCTCAACTGGTACCCCAAGATTCAGGCAATGCGCTCAAGAGGTTTGCAGGGAGGGGATGCCGAGAGTACGCCGAATGAGACTCATCTTATGCCGAAGCATGTTGCCTTTCTTGACCTCAACTGGCTCACCTTTGAGCTGGAGCGCTTCAAGGCGGAGCGCGGCTGGTATAACCTGAACCTCACCCGCGCAGCCATTGAGGCACTGCTGGCCGATCAGAGCTGGTACAAACTGCTGATTCCTGCCGGGGAGCTGGATTTCAGAAGCTTCGAGAAGGTGCGGCTCTGGGAGGAGATTGCCCTCTCCCTGCTGAAGAAGTACACCGAGCGCTACTACATCTACCGCAAACGGGAGTGGGAGCTGCCGCATCTGGAGTATCGCGACCTTGAGGGCGACGATCCGAACTTCCTTACTCTGAAGGAGTCGCCGGATGAAGGGTATTACCGGATTATGATCAACAAGTCGGAGGAGGAGATTGTCGCCAAACTTGAGGAGCTTAAGCGCTCCATCGAGAAGGGAGATTTCAAGCATTGGGAGTTCCGGGGCATGAAGGCGATCTGGTTCGATCATCATCTCTACCAGCCGCTGCTTGCGCTCGATCAGAAGATTGTTGATATCAGCCCGGCCCCGCTCAATAAGGGCGAGCGGCAGTTCGTTGAAGACCTCAAGCGTTTTCATGATGGCAACCCCCACTTTTTCAACTCAAGGAAGCTCTACTTGCTCCGCAACCTGAGCCGGGGCCGTGGTGTAGGCTTTTTTGAGGCAGGCAACTTCCACCCCGACTTTATTCTCTGGCTCATCGAGGATGGCAAACAGCGCATCATTTTTGTCGACCCCAAAGGTATTCGCAACCTTGCAGCAAACGACCCCAAGATTCAGTTTTACGAAACCATCAAAGAGATAGAGCACCGCCTCGGCGATCCAGAGGTGAGTCTTGAATCCTTTATTGTCTCAAACACCTCATCCGCAGCAATGAGCCTCCAGTGGAACATTGCGAAGCCGGAGATGCAGCGACGCAATATCCTGTTTCAGGAGGAGGACGGAGGGAGTTATGTGGGGCGGATGCTGAAGTAATAAATACTGAAGATATTGTTATCTTTCCATGCAGACGCAGGGAGCGCCGTGCTTCAGCTCGGCAGAAAAGGAGTATCTTGTGCTTCGCCCCCCTCTGAAGGGCAACTAACGTAACAGCAGTGACTTTTCGTTGAAACAAACATTTTTAAAGGATTTTACCATGTCTTTACTTTATACCCCGACTACTCTTGGCTCGCTCGTGTTACAGAACCGCATGGTCATGGCGCCGATGACGCGCAGCCGTGCCATCCACAATATTCCCAATGCGCTCATGGCTGACTATTACGCACAACGCGGAACGGCCGGGCTCATCATTACGGAGGGGGCATCTCCTTCGCCGAATGGTTTGGGCTACGCGCGCATACCGGGCATCTTCTCCCAGGCCCAGGTTGAGGGATGGAAAGCCACTACCGAAGCGGTGCACAAGAAGGGTGCAAAGATATTTCTGCAGATCATGCACAGCGGGCGAATTTCTCATCCTCTGAATATGCCTGCCGGCGCTCGCGTCATTGCGCCTTCAGCCGTTGCGGCTACCGGTGAAATGTATACAGACGCCGGTGGCATGAAGCCTTTTCCGGTTCCTGAGGCGATGACCCTTGAGGATATCAAATCTACTGTTTCCGAATATGCTCAGGGCGCTAAAAATGCCGTTGCAGCAGGGTTTGACGGCATTGAGCTGCACGGCGCAAACGGCTATCTGCTTGAACAGTTCATTCGTCCGAATTCGAACCTTCGCACGGACAGTTATGGGGGTACGATAGAAAACCGTGCGCGTTTTGTGCTTGAAGTGGTCAACGCGGTTAATGCGGCGATTGGCAGAGAGAAGGTCGGCATCCGGCTTTCTCCATTCGGCGTCTTCAATGACGTGCCGCTGTACGACGATATGGCGTATGATTACACCTGGCTGGTCCAGCAGCTCAATCTTGCAGCTCCGGCGTATATTCACATCGTGGATCACTCTGCAATGGGGGCGCCGATCGTGCACGACAGCATAAAGGCGACCTTCCGCAATACCTTCAAGGGTACCTTGATTCTTTCTGGAGGTTACGATGCCAGTCGAGCCGAAAGCGATCTGGCTGCGGGGAAAGGTGATCTTATTGCTTTTGGTATGGGTTTTCTTGCCAATCCTGACCTTGTTCAACGATTGAAAACCGGAGCCGCCCTGAACACACCCGATATGGAGACGTTGTATACTCCCGGGCCCAAGGGATATACGGACTATCCGGTGTTGCAAGAATAAATTGACTTTGGAACGAAGTGCTGAAGAGAGCTTGTTCAATTCTCTACCCGTCGGGGAGAGAATTGAAACAGGCTTTATATCAAGCTTTAATAATGCTCTCTGACGGGCATATTGCGACGCATGCCGGAGCATCATGATGGCCGACACAGTCAACACAGACCGCTTCGTTGATGATATAGGTGTCATCTCCAACTGAAATAGCATTGACCGGACATTCAGGCTCGCAGGCTCCGCATAGGATACAGGTATCAATAACTTTATGTGCCATAATTGTTTGTTTTGTTTATGGTTATGATGAAAAAAAGGCATTTTGTGCCTTGGATATGCGCTGAATATAGTAATTTGTTCTTCCAAACCTGCTTTTGTCGTCTCCGGAGAACCATAAAAAAGCCTGTATGCCAATGAAGAAGCCAAAGTCATGCACATACCGGATGGATATTTAAGCCCTGCGACTTGCGGGGTCTTTGGTGCAGTGATGATCCCGATATGGATGGCTGCTTCAAAGAGGGTTAAAAAAACATTGAAGGTGAGGCAGGTTCCCTTTTTGGCGATTGGCGCAGCGTTCAGCTTTGTCATCATGATGTTCAATGTGCCCATTCCCGGTGGATCGACGGGTCATGCGGTTGGAGGGGTTCTTGTTGCTCTTCTATTAGGGCCCTGGGCGGCTTGTATTGCCCTTACGGTTGCCCTGGTCATTCAGGCGCTCCTGTTTGGAGATGGCGGTATAACGGCCATTGGTGCGAATTGTTTTAACATGGCAGTTGTGCTTCCGTTTACAGGGTATTATGTTTACCGATTGATCAGTTCGAACAGTCCGGCGGGTTCCAGGAGACGTATCATTGCTGCTGGAGCTGGTGCGTACGTGGGTATATGTATGGCAGCTCTCTGTGCCGGTATCGAATTTGGACTGCAACCGTTACTGTATCATACGGCAAATGGTCAGCCGTTGTACTCTCCTTATGGCCTGAATGTTGCTGTCCCTGCAATGGTTTTGGGGCATCTTCTTGTCATAGGATGGGTTGAGGTTCTGGTGACCACATTGGTTGTAAAATATTTACAAAAAGAGGATTCTGTTTTTTTTGAAGGGGGCAGATCATGACGCTTGCCAAAAAACTCTGGGCAGGAATTGGTGTTTTAATGCTCCTGTCGCCTCTGGGGCTGATGTTGCCTGATCGTTTTAAGGCTGGAACTGCCTGGGGTGAGTGGGGGGTTGATGAGCTTCAGAAAATGAGAGGCTCTGTCCCGCAGGGTATTCTGAAACTTTCCGACTTGTGGAAAGCTCCGCTGCCTGATTATGCTTTTCAGGGATGGGAGGGAAAGGATCTCTTTCATTCAAGTATTGCCTATATCGTCTCTGCGGTTGTTGGCATTGCGATCATCGCGGGAGTGGCATTGTTCATAGGAAAAGTGCTGGTGAAAGAGCATGAATAAGCTGTTACACAAGAGGCGTGATTTTATTGAGCGTTCACTGTTGAGCTCTCTTGCGTTTTTAAAAGACGCAACCCTTTCTGAAGAGTGTGCCAATCGGAAAGGTTTTTTGCAGTCGCTTGATCCCCGTTTGAAAACAATATCCTTGTTGGCTTTTCTTGTAACGGCGGTCACCCTGAAAAGCACTGGATTGATAGCCGCTCTTTATGGCTTATGTTTACTCCTTGCCGTTTTTTCCAGAATTCCGCTCAACCACTTTTTGACAAGAACATTGCTTTTCATCCCGTTGTTCTCTCTTTTCATTGTGCTTCCAACCTTGTTCAGTATCGTGACGCCAGGTGAACCGGTTTGGTCGTTTCATCTTTTGGGGATCAATGGTATCATTACTCGTCCCGGTTTGGACGGGGCTCTCTTGTTTGTGGTCAGGATTGCCACCTCGGTATCGCTGGTTGTTTTATTGTCTTTGACAACCCGGCACTCGGATTTACTGAAGGTTTTAAGGATATTTGGGGTGCCGCAGCTCTTTGTGTTGACCGTATCGATGAGTTACCGCTATCTCTATCTCTTTGCTACAATGGTCGAGAATATTTTTACCTCGGTGAAAAGTCGTGTCGGGGTAGTGTCGCATCGTCGGCATGGTCAGAAGGTTGTGGCCTGGAATATTGCCAATACATGGAACAGAACAACACAGATAAGTGAAGAGGTCTATTTGGCGATGCTGTCGAGGGGATATACCGGTGAGCCTCGACGCTTGTCTGCATTTCATGCGACGCCGAAAGAGTGGTTCTGGCTGTTGTGCGCCGTGATCATCTGCGCAGGCCTGTTGTATAAAGGAGATACCCTGTGAGTGACCTTATTTATGAAGTAAAGGATGTACATTTTTCCTGGCCGGGTAAATTTCCTGCGCTGTGCGGCGTTGATATGACCATTCGCCCGGGTGAAAAGATTGCGGTTATTGGTGCTAACGGAACGGGAAAGTCGACGTTATTGCATCTCCTGGATGGACTGATTTTCCCTCATCAAGGTTCTGTGACCGCCTTCGGGGAGAGGTTACTTGAACACTCGCTGTTTGATGAACAGGCGGCACACCGTTTCAGACGAAGGGTTGGTCTTGTTTTTCAGAATGCCGATATTCAGTTGTTTTGCCCCTCAGTGAGAGAGGATATTGCCTTTGGGCCGCTGCAGTTCGGCGTTGCAGAGGAAGAGGTTAACCGGCGTATCAGGGAGGTTGCCCAGGTTTTGGATATTCACCATTTATTGGACAGGGTTCCCCATCAATTAAGTATAGGAGAGAAAAAGCGGGTTGCCATCGCGTCAGTTCTTGCCATTGATCCTGATGTCTATTTATTCGATGAACCGACAGCAGGGCTCGATCCTTTAACCGTCCGGCACATTATTGATTTTATGGTCAATGCCAACCGGCAGGGAAAGACCATTATTACCGCGACGCATGACTTGCATATTATCGGGGAGATAGCCGATACGGTTTATGTGTTTGGCCAAAACAAGAAGATTGTCAGGGGCGGCTCTGCTGAATCGGTTTTAAATGACCGGGCACTCCTGGAGTCAAACAATCTGATACATATTCATCGGCATCACCATGATGGCAAGGAGCATGTTCATCAGCATCTGCCATTGGAGCAGCATGACTGAAGAGCTGGTCGCGGAGTATTTGAAAAACCCGGTGGTACGGCGGCTTCAAAGATTGAACAGCGATGCGCCGTTCGCTGTCGCTGATGGCCCTGAGTTCACCGGCAAGGCCGATCTCTCCCCAGCAGACCGTTGCTGGATCGACCGGCCGGTTCATGAGTTAAAAGATGGCCCAGGCAAGAACACCAAGAGCACCTAAACCCAATAACTCTACTCCAGTACTATTGCCTCCATGACTTCCGCCTGCGTAGGGGTCTGCACCGGTGGTGAAGTCGTAAGTCGTTGTTCCGGCGTAGCTGTTCTCCGCAAGATCATGAATTGACCCATCACCAAAAGTGACGTAGTAGTGCGTGTTGTATGCCAGGTCATGGGTCGGGTTGATCGTCAGTGTACGGCCCGATGCCGTAACCGTTGCGCTTGCGGCATCGGCAGAGCTGGCGACCACCGGACCTGTCGGTGAACCGCTGTGGATGGCTATTGTGCCAGAACCAGGATGAATCGCCTCACTGAAGGTGAGCACAAGATCATTACCGACTCCCACTCCTGTCGCTCCACTGCCCGGGCTGAAAGTCCCCACTGTTGGCATTAAAATATCCTGATGCGTTCCATCAGCAAACTGGAAGTTATGAACATTGGTGACCGTATCGGTATCATCACGACCTGCGATCTTGTCGGTAATTGTATAGGTGTCAGTAGCCGCATTATAGCTGACATCGTAGTCGGCTAAATTGCCACTGAACACGGCAGTATCATTACCACCCCCACCAAGAAGAGTGTCGTTACCCTTGCCTCCTTCAAGCCTGTTGTCACTACTGTTCCCGATAATAATGTCATTGAAGTCGCCTCCAACAACATTTTCAATACCGACAAGTGGTGAGTCAGTACCAATTCCTGCGGTATCCCCTCCAGCCGTAGTTGTAGCTGTACCGGCGGCAAGATCAACCGTAATACCAGCAAGGGCTGTAAGGTACATGATGGTATCATGACCAGTACCGCCTGTCACGGTATCGTCTCCAGGGCCTCCAGTAAATCCATAACCATCTGCAAAATGGAATTTTTCGATATTGATGACCGTATCAGTTCCGTCACGATCTGCGGTCTTGTCTGCAATCGTGTACGCATGTGTTGTACCATCATAGCGGATAGTGTAGTCAGCGTAATTTCCGCTGAACACTGCCGTATCCGTACCAGAGGCGCCATCCAGCGTATCGTTACCCTTTCCGCCGGAAAGCTGGTTGTCAGCGCTGCTGCCGATGATGGTATCAGCAAAGTCGCCACCAATAACATTCTCAATACTGATCAAGGTATCATTTCCGATTCCTGAATTGCCACCTGACGATGAGGTTGCGCTACCAGTACCCAAATCAACCGTAATACCCGCAAGTGCGGTCAGGTAGGTTACCGTATCAATACCTGCCCCTCCAGTCATTGTTTCGTCTCCGGAGCCTCCCTGAAACTGGAACGCGTCGGCGAACTGGAACCTTTCGACGTTGGTAACCGTATCTCTACCATCACGACCAGCTATAGTGTCTACAATCGTCCAGTTGTGTGTCGCTGCATCATAGCTGATACTGTAATCAGCCATTGTACCGCTGAACACTGCCGTATCTTTTCCGGTACCGCCATCCACGGTATCATTACCTTTCCCGCCAGTAAGAGTATCGTCCCCGGCACCGCCCTCAAGCTTGTTGTCTGCATTGCTTCCGATAATGATATCACTATAAGCGCCGCCAATAACGTTCTCAATATCGTAAAGGGTATCGTGACCAGTTCTTACGACAAGCTCTTTTGTCGTGTAAAGTATTCCGTCATCTGCTGTTCCAGGGTTAATTCCGTCGTGAATTATGGTGTCAAGGTTAACTTTAACCCCTGCAAGCGCATCAGTATACAACGCTGTATCAACACCATTGCCACCCGCTGTCGACTCGTCACCATAAATCACATCGTCGCCACTGCCACCGCTGAGCGTATCGTTTTCGATACCTCCGAACAGCGTATCATTGCCGGCATCACCGTAGATTAAATCATTGCCACCATGTGAACCAATGGTATCATCGCCTCCGCCGCCATAGAGTGTATCATCTCCCTCACCAAGTACAATCCACTGGCTGGCACTGTCACCTATAACAAAGTTTTTTCCCGTACCACCGATAAGCTGCACGGCGCCGATAACAATGGCAAACTCAACTTTGTTAAAGTCAAGAACCGTGCCTGATGGCAGATTCCGGGCATCAACAACCAGCGCTTCCTGACGGAGAGGATTTTCTGTACTGCTCTCTCCGGTGCCCCGTGCACCACTAATGGTAACCGTGGAGGCTGTTGTATTGGCAGAATCTTTGCTGAACGTTATGGTTCGCACGGTCACCTGCTGCTGATCCTGAACCGTAGGCACATAGGCTTGAATACCGCCTTTCAGAATCTCCGCGAAAGTCTGTTGCTCTTCGGGAGTCCCTTCACCATCAGTTATTATCTTCGGCTTTGAAGCATCAACAAGTTGCTGCTCCAGGGTTGCAAGGGTGCCTTCAGTAAAGTGTTCTTCAGAAAAACCAACACCAACAGGAACCTGGACACCAACAAGAGGGACGTTATCACTGTCATTACCCAGTGAAATAGGTCCACTGGTTTTGTGGACACTGACGGTTGTTGACGACTTTCCGTCAGTGCTGTATACCGTAAAGAGATCGCTGACTTCGCCGGCACCGTCATCAAACTCATACCTCCAGGCACCAGTAGCGTCAAGAGTAAAGGTACCATGACCATCAGCAAGACGAACATTTTCCTGTGGCTTAAAAGCGGCAGAAGGAGTGTCGGCATCACGGATCGTCAACAGACCCTGTAGGATGCTCTCTGTACTGCTTGCAGGCAGGGTAGCGATAGCCGATGAAAGCACTGCTGGATCGTCAACACCCTTTATGGTGACCGTAACAAGCTGCTGCGTGCCATCGGCCGTTGCAACGGTGAAGCTGTCGGTATAGTCGGCGCCGCCCAAAAACTCGCCGTGAGCACTTTTTGCCGTATAGTTCCACACACCGTCTGTGCCGATGCTGAATGTCCCGTAGCCATGGTTCCCCGCAACATCTGTTTGTGCTGCAAAGGTTGTTGCGCTGTCCACATCAGTAGCGGAAAGTGTGCCCGTAGTCGTCAGCGGCACACTGTTTTGCGTCAGACTCACCGTGCTGGTGCCGCTGATGACAGCCGCATCGTTGGTCCCCGCAATCGTCACAGTCACCACCTGCTCTGTACCGTCTGCTGTTGAGGCACTGAAGCTGTCAGTATAGTCAGTGCCAGACGCAAACTCATTGTGGGCATTGTCAGTTGTGTAGCTCCAGACACCGTTCGTGCCAAGAGTGAAGTGGCCATAGCCGTGGTTGCCTGCAACATTTGTCTGCGCAACAAACGTCGCCGGACTGTCAAGATCGGTAGCCACAAGCGTGCCCGTCGTTGTCAGAACGGCGTTGGTTTCAGTCAGGCTGGCGGTACTCGTGCCGGTTATGACCGCACCGCTGTTGCTGCCCGCAATGGTCACCGTGACAAGCTGTGGTGTTCCGTCAGCCGTGGTTACGGTAATGCTGTCGACGTAGTTTTCGCCAAGGACAAATTCACCATGTGCGCTGTCAGTGGTGTAGTTCCACACCCCGTTCGTGCCGACACTGAAGTGGCCGTAGCCATTTGAACCAGCGACATTTGTCTGCGCAACAAAGGTCGCCGTGCTGTCAACATCACTGGCCGAGAGCGTCCCTGTCGCGGAAAGAGCTGTTTTTCCTTCAGTCAAACTGGCAGTACTGGTGCCTGTAATGATTGCTGCATCGTTCGTGCCAGCAATCGTCACCGTGATGAGCTGCTGAGTACCATCTGCTGCGGCAACGGTAACACTGTCGGTGTAGTTGGTGCTGCCCACAAATTCATTGTGTGCAGTGTTTGTCGTGTAGAGCCACGTACCCTCTGTACTTAAGCTGAACTTGCCGTAACCGTGATTGCCCGCCACATTCGTTTGCGCTACAAAGGTTGTTGCGCTGTCAACATCCGTCGCTGAGAGGGTGCCCGTTGTCGTCAGCACTGCATTGCTTTCCGTCAGGGTTGCCGTGCTTGTGCCGCTGATAACGGCTGCATCGTTGGTACCCGTTACCGTTATCACAACATCTCTTGATGCGGAACTACCCTTTTCGTCATCAAAAGTCACCGTATAGGTTGCCGTCAGCGTTGCATTTTTTGCCAGAAAGTCAAATGTTGCATCTGGTGCACTGAAAGACCAGGCCTGTATTCCGCTTCCGATACCGGTACTGTCTGACTTGACTCCAAGATGGAAGGCCGCTGCAAGCGCATCTTGCTGTGCCTGCGTCAAGTCGCCGTTTGACCACGCAAAACTGGTGCCGGTCACCGTGACCACGTGCAAATCTTTTAAATCAGCGTCAGTAAAGGCTATCGAACTACTCACGGTGTCAAGCGCCGCAGAGCCAGTACTCCGGTCGGTTTCAGTGAATACGCCACTCGCTATGGTCGAACCAGAGACAATGGCAACAGCGTCGTTTGTTCCCGTCAGTGTTATCGTTACCGTACGCTCGGTTGTTCCGCCCTGATCATCACTCAGGGTAAACGTAAAGAGTTCATCTTTCGTCTCTCCTGCCGCCAGATATTCAACGGTGGCAGCGTCTACACTGTAACTCCAGGCAAGTTGGCCACCAAGGCCCGTTCCTGTTGTATCCGCAGTATTTGTTATGGTCATTGTACCCAACGCACCGGTTGAGGCAATCATTGCACCCAGCGTATGAGTATCGGCAACATCAATATCACTGAATGCCAGCGTCCCGCTACTCGTCAGGGTAGAGAGTGCTGCCGGTGTACCCGTGGTTTCAGTGATACTGCCGATCAAGGTTCCACTGATCACCGGGGCATCATTTGTCCCGGCTATCGTCACGGTCATCATCTGCTCTGTGCCGTCGGCTGTCGCTGCCGTTATACTGTCGGTATAATGAGTGTCCTTTACAAACTCATTGTGTGCACTGTCGGTCGTGTAGATCCACACTCCATTCGTCCCGATACTGAAGTGGCCATATCCGTTCGTTCCAGCAACATTTGTCTGCGCTATAAAGGTCGCCGGGCTGTCAACGTCAGTTACCGAGAGGGTACCTGTTGTCGTCAGCACCGCATCGGTTTCTGTCAGGCTCGCCGTACTCGTTCCGGTAATAATTGCAGCATCATTTGTGCCAGTCAATGTTACCGACACCGTATTGCTGCTTGTGGCGACTTTGTCATCAATAACTGTATAGAGCACACTCGTGGTCGTTGTTTCTCCAGCAGCGAGCCAGTCAAAGGAGCTTCCGGGATTGAAGGTATACGAGCCATCGGCGGCGATGGTAAAGGCACCTCCATGCGTTCCTGTTACTGCAGCACCAACATTACCTGACACTCCATTGACCGCGTTGACTGCGTGCGTGGCGCCTGTATCAGGATCGGTATCGTTTGCAAGAACGCCATTCGCAGCATTTACTGTCAGCGTCGCATTTTCGGAAGTGGTATTGGTATCGGCTACAGCTACAGGGGAGTCGTTGGTGCCATTGATGGTAATAGTGATCGTCTGGTTGACATAGGCATCCTTGTCGTCAGTTACTCGCGCAGTATAGGTCTGGGTATCAACATCGCCCTCTCTTAACGCTTGAGAAGCGGCAAGGGTATTGTCGAGCGTATAGGTCCACTTGCCTGTTGCCGGGTCAATGCTCATTACCCCATAAGTTGAGCCTGGTTTTCCTACCAAGCTCCATACCTGGGTAGCTCCCGTATCCACATCATTGGCAATCAAGGTGGCGCTTGCCGTCGCAGTCCCGGAAACTACCGTGCCATTGTCATTATTACCAGCTTCAGTAACGACACCATCCAGCGCAGAAGCATTGTTCGCAACCACTGGCACGTCATTGGTGCCGTTGATCGTGACGGTAACCGTCTGATCAGCATAAGCGCCTTGATCATCTGTTACTCGCGCAGTAAAGGTTTCGGTGACAACATCACCCTCCCGCAAAGCCTGGGTTGCCGGCAAGTAGTTGTTCAGCGCATAGTCCCAATTTCCGGTACTGGAGTTGATCGTCATCGTTCCATAGACAGTGGCTGGTGTCTGGTCTGAGACACTCCAGGTCTGGGTGGCGTTGTTATCCACATCGCTGGCACTTAATGTACCGGTGACATGTGTCAAGCCATCAAGGCCCATTCCGTTGAGCACAGCCTGGCCATTGTCGAGGTGGCCTGCCTCCGTAATTGAGCCAGACATGACGGATGAATTGCTGTTGATTATCGGAGCATCGTTGGCGCCGGTCAAGTTGATTGTGTAGCTCTGCGTCGCCTGTGCTCCATGGTTGTCTGTTACGCTTACCGTAAACACGTCGCTGACACTCTCGCTGGCATGCAACGCTTCAACTGCTGCGGCATCTTTCGCATAACTGTAGGCCCCGGTTGTTGTATTGACGGTCAGTGTGCCGTAACTCATTTTCAGTGTTGATGATCCGGCGGTGACGGTGCCGCCGGTTATGCCGTAGGTCAGCACCTTGTCGTTGTCAACGTCAGCTCCTGCAAGCGTGCCGCTCAGGTTGGCGCTTCTGGTTGTTGAGGCAAGCGAATCTTCAGCTATTGAGCCCGATGTTACCGCAGCAAGT
>CAILRB010000089.1 GCA_903836465.1 uncultured Chlorobiaceae bacterium | reverse complement strand
GGAGCCAGAGGCGCAAGCGGCGCTGCCGGTGGCTGGTTTGTTTTTGCCCTGATGCGGTCGTAGGCATCAATCTTCTTCTTGTCGGGCTCGAAATAGACAAAGAGCTTTTTGCCCTCGAATTTCGGGTCGCCGTCACGAGTACTCACCACGCTCAGCCGCTCGGTCAGGCGCTCGGCCAGCTCCAGCCCCTTATCCTTGTAGATAATGGAGCGTCCCAGAAAAACGATGGTGGCCCTGACACGGTTGCCCTTGCGCAGAAACTCTTCAAGATGAGCGGTCTTGAAGTCAAAGTCGTGCTTGTCGGTGTTCGGATGAAACCGCAGCTCCTTGAGGGTGGTGGTCTTCTGCTTTTTCTTGAGATCCTTGTCCCTCTTGTCCATCTTGTAGAGCAGCCTGCCGAGGTTGTCGAACTTGCAAACCGGAGGTTCGGCGTTTGGCAGTACTTCAATCAGATCCTGATTCCGCTCTTCGGCAACCCGCTTGGCGTCAATGGTGTTCATCACCTCCTGTGTTCCGTCCGGAAAAATAATGCGGACTTGCGGAACACGAATCTGCTCATTGACTCGATAGGTGAGTTTTGGCTTTTGAGTCGTAACCTTTTGTTTCTTCATGCGTTCAGGTTTGGTTTAGATAGTCAGGTTCTTCCGGTGATCTCTTGTTTGAGCTTGTCGATCAGTCCACTGACGCTGAAGCGCCCCTCATCACCAATGCGATGACGGCGCAGCGAAACTTCGCCGCTCTCCTGCTCTTTCTGTCCAATAACAATCATACAGGGGATCTTGCTGATTTCGGCGTCACGAATTTTCTTGCCGATTTTTTCACTTCTGGTGTCAAGTTCAGCGCGGATTCCTGCTTCGAGGAGCGCCTGGTGTACGCTTTTTGCATAGTCGTGAACATCTTCGGCAATCGGGAGCACCACGGCCTGTACCGGTGCGAGCCAGAGCGGGAAGTTCCCTGCGGTGTGCTCGATAAGAACGCCGATAAAGCGCTCCATGGAGCCGAATGGGGCACGATGAATCACAACAGGGCGATGTTTCTGGCCGTCACTGCCTGTGTAGGTGAGGTCGAACCGTTCCGGCATCACATAGTCAACCTGCACGGTGCCGAGCTGCCACTTTCTGCCAAGGGCGTCACGCACAATAAAATCAATTTTCGGCCCGTAAAAGCTCGCTTCGCCAACACCGATAAAGTAGTCGATGCCCATGCGGTCGGCAGCCTCTTTTACATCCTTCTCCGCCTGCTCCCACACCTCGGCAGTACCACCGTACTTCGCCTGGTTTTCGGGGTCGTGCATCGAGAGGCGAGTCTGCACCTCTGAAAAGCCGAGGGTTCCAAAGACAAACTGCGTTAGCTCAATAGCGCTGCAGATCTCGTCAACCAGTTGGTCGGGGCGGCAGTAGATGTGCGAATCGTCCTGCGTGAAGCCTCGCGCACGCACCAGGCCGTTGAGTTCACCAGACTGCTCGTGGCGGTAGACTGTCCCGAACTCCGTCAAGCGGAGCGGCAGATCGCGATAACTCCGCATCTTTGAACTATAGATGAGGTGGTGGTGCGGGCAGTTCATCGGTTTGAGAAGATACTGCTCCTGCTTTCCCTCTTCATCATGATAGGTGAGCGGCGGAAACTGCGAATCGCTGTAGTAAGGATAGTGGCCTGAACGCTTGTAAAGTTCAATATTGCCGATATGTGGTGTATAGACAGGCAGATAACCGCGTTTGCGCTGCTCCTCCTTGAGGAAGGCTTCAAGCTCGTTGCGGATAATGGCCCCTTTCGGCAGCCAGATCGGCAGACCGCTGCCAACCTCCGGTGAGAGCATGAAAAGCTCCAGTTCAGTGCCAAGTTTGCGGTGATCGCGTCGTTTGGCCTCTTCCAGTCGGGCAACATGCTCTTTCAGCAACTTCTCTGAGGGGAAGGTGATGCCATAAATCCGCTGCATATTCTCCCGTGCCGAATCTCCACGCCAGTAGGAGGAGGAGATGTTGGTGAGGAGAACCGCCTTCACTTTGCTGGTTGATGGCAGGTGCGGCCCGATGCAGAGGTCGGTAAAACCATCCTGATGGTAGAGCGAAACCCTTTCGACATTTTTCAGGGTATCTTCAAGAATCTCAACCTTGTAGGGGTCGTTCCGAACGGTTTTGAAAAACTCTATGGCATCGATGCGGCTCATCTCTTCACGCCGGATCTGTATATCGCATTTGCTGATCTCCAGCATCCTCTCTTCGATCTTGCGGAGATCCTCTTCGCGGAAACGGTGCTCAGAGGCGACATCGTAGTAGAACCCCTGCTCAATGGAGGGGCCAGCGCCGAATTTGCTGCCGGGGTAAAGCTCCTCAATCGCCTGGGCCATAAGGTGGCTTGAGCTGTGCCAGAAGATATTCGGCCCGTCGGGGGAGCTGAAGGTGATAATTTCTATTGCCGCATTGGCGGTATTGGGGGTCATGGGGGTGTTGAGGTCAATCGCAACACCATCAACCTTGAGCGCCAGGGCATCCTGGGCAAGTTTGCGTCCGATAGAGAGCGCAACGTCATTGCCGGTTGAGCCGGTGGGAAATGTTTTAACACTCCCGTCCGGAAGGGTAAGGGCTACTACAGCCAGTGGTTCCTGATTGTCAGACATTCTTTTTTCTGTCGTTTCGCTTCACGGGAAGGGCAAAAGCCCAATCCATGAAAATATCAATGCAGCCTCTTTACGTTAGTACTGTCGGGCCGGGGGGGCTGTTTCACTCTCTACTTTCGCAGGAGTGGTTTCCCCGGATCCGTAATGTGGACTTGGACGATACGCAAAAAATCAAACTCTTCCAAATCAGGTGACTCTTTGCAGCAGCTCCGGCGTGACGCACTCTTTCCCCTGTTTCAGGGTTAGCAGCTCCGCTTTCCTTTTCAGCTCACGTCCGTAGGAGATCTGGCTGATGAAGGGGGCCTTTTTCACCATCTCGTTCAAAAGGGCATTGGCTTCGCTGCTCCAGGCAACCTTCTGCGCAGGCTCCTCCACGGCGGTGCGGCGGTTGAGTGGAAGGAAGTTGAAAAGCATGTCGTAGAGGGAGTTGACAATCTCCTGCAAGAGATAGATGGCTCCGCTGTGGCCCATGAAGGGGGTGCCGAGCGCGCGGCGCACGATGGGGCCGGGGAAGCCTGCCGGGATGAACCGGCTTTTCGAGTCGAGTTCGGCCAGATAGATTTTATCGACAATTCTGCCGAAAAGGAATTGCGGCTGTTTCTGCTGAATCTCCTCCCGGATGAGGGTGTTGTCGGCTTTGGCGGTATCGTGGCTGAAGAGGCACTGCATTCCCATCTCTCCCGCCAGAAAGGTTTCAAGGCCGAGTGCGTAGGTTTTTGCGGCGGTTGCGCCGAACCGGATGGTCGGGAACCACTCCGCCTGTGGCCCGCGCCAGAGATCCCAGAGCGGCTTGAGGGTGGTGCGTTTCTCTTTCTGCAAAAAGGCTTCGGCCTCCTTCTCCCGCTTCAGCAGGCGACCAAGGTCGAGAATGAAGTTTTTGGTTTCGCCAATGCCGAAGGGGGCCTGCAGTACCGGGCGGCCAAGTTGTTCTGCCAGGGCGTGGCCGAATTCGTGGTACATCACCACCAGCACATCGGAATTTTTCAGGTCGGCAACGTCGTGCAGCGAGCTTTCAAAGGGGTAGACATGCAGCAGCTCTCCTCCTACTCCTGCAATGAGCCGCTTGATCTCGGCCAGATCGGAGGGGCTGTTGAAGCAGCCGTAGGTGGGCCCGATAATGGAGACCGTGCCGGGTTTTACAGTGGCTGGGCTATTGTCGCCAAAGGTCTCATTAAGCCACACCAGTGCGCGGTCGCGTCCCTGCCACTCATCTTCGCCAAGGGAGTTTGAGGGGAAAAAGCGGACATCGGGGTACTTCATCGTCAGCATCCGCTCGTGGTCGCTGCCGATCATCTCGCTCTCGGCGCTGGAGACCAGAATCAGTTGCCGACCCGGTGCCTGGAGCTTTTCGATGGTCTCCCTCACAATCTCCGAGCTGCCTGAGGAGGCGATCTCCTTTTCAGTGAGGCTGGTCGGGGTAAAGTTCTCCAGATAGGGCACGGCATCGGTATAGTCAATAACCGCCACCCCCACCAGGTTGTAGCAGCCTACCGGCGCATCGGCAATGACGTGGACATCCTGCAGTGAACAGAAGGTGTTGACTGCCGCCCAGTAGGCGCTTGCGGTTGATTCGTCCCGAATGGTTTTTCCCATGATGATAATGCTATGATGTTCAGCGGGAGTGCCCCTGCAGCGACACTGGCAGAACTCCCCGTGGTTTCAGTGCTCCCCGCAACACCTCGACCGCCAACTCCTCACAATCTTCAGTGGGGGAGTAGGTGCAGAGGTAGCTGCTTATTTCAGGAAAATAGTTGATGATATACGGAGTACCAAGCGACAGGAGTATCAGCGGGCTCTCTTTCGGCACAATCCCGACGAGAGAGTGAATGAACTGCTGCTGTTGGGCGGAAAGTTTCAGGGCGCCGGAACTGCTCAGTGACTGGCTGTATGAGGTGACGATCACTGCTTTTGCCGTTTTCGCCAGTTCGGTGGCATTCGCATACGTAAGTGAGTCCGTGCCGGGGTTGATTCTGATATGGTTGACCGTATAAAACTTGTCGAGCTGCCTGATGTACTCCTTGCCGGTCTCATTGTTTATTTTATCCTGCACGATAATATTCACCATCCCCTCGGTTGGTTTGAGAGGCAGGAGGTGGTTGGTGTCGCTCACCAGCGTGATGGCGCGTGAAGCAATTCTTCTGGAGAGATGCTGATGGGTGGGAGGGCTCACCTCTCTCTTGACCTGCTTCAGATCGGCAGTTTTTCGCCTCTCTATCTCCAGCCACGCTTTGGCCTGAAGGATTCTGCGCACGGAGTTGTCAATCTGCTCCATCGCAATCTCCCCCTTTTCAACCGCCTTGACCACGGCGCTATGGGTCAGCTCAGGATCGGGAGAGAAGAGCAGCAGATCATTGCCCGCCTGCACCGCCTTGATCGAAATCTCGGCCACGTTCTCGCCGTTGTAGAGCGCCTTCATGTTGAGGGCATCAGTAATAATCAACCCCTGAAAACCAAGCTCCTTGCGGAGCAGCTCGGTCACAATGAGTTTTGAAAGGGAGGCTGGCTCCATGCTGCCGGTCAATTTCGGTACGGCGAGGTGACCCACCATGACGCTGATGACACCCCGTTCAATGGCGGCCCTGAAGGGTTGCAGCTCATAGGCATCAAGCTGCGTTCGGTCCGCCTTGAGCACCGGCAATAAAAAATGGCTGTCCACCGAGACGTCACCGTGGCCGGGGAAATGTTTTGCCGTTGCGATGATACCGTTCGACTGGAGCCCCTTGATGATGGCGTTCGACATGGCGATGGTCTGCGGTACGCTGTCGCCGAATGAGCGGGTGTTGATAACGGGGTTGAGCGGATTGATGTTCAGGTCAACTGTCGGGGCATAGTTCTGCTGCATCCCGATCATGGTCGCCTCTTCGGCAATTGCCTCCGCCATCTCCTCGGCAAGTTCCGGATCCTGCGTGGCAGCCACTGCCATATTCGGCGGAAACTCGGTAGCCCCGCTGAGGCGCATGGCCACCCCTCGCTCCATATCCGAGCTTATCAGAAGAGGATGGGGCGCAATCGACTGAAAATAGTTGATATAGGTAGCTGCGGTGAGCGCATCGCCCTTGAGCAACATGATGCCTCCCACCTTCCCCTCCTGTACCAGTCGGCTCAGGAGTTGGTACTCTTTGTTCTGCGGAGTGATATCGTGGGGCTCAATTTGAGCGATAATCATCTGCCCCACCTTTTCCGGCAGACTCATCCCCTGCAGTTGCTCTTCAATGCTCGAATCCTTGCGGTTGAAGATCTGCTGCGCGCACCACTTCTCGGTACCCGGCTTTGCATGAGCCAATCCGGGCAGAGAGAACAGGAGGAGAAAAAGTGAGAGGAGCAGCAGCCGGGCTCTTCCCCCCATCATGAACAGCAGATGTTGAGCTGCACTCCGGCAGGAGCCTTGCGCAGAAATGTTGAGGGATGGATGCTCTCAAGAGGGAGTTCAGGGGTATCATTTCTGGAGAGGCTGTATCCCTTGCCTTTCTCGCAGGAACGATCAAAAATATGTTTTTCTCTCATGACCTTTGGTGTGAATCTCGTTATATTATTATCTATAAATCAGTTAATACCTTATTGGTGAATTGCCAACCACTTGTGCTGACCTATTCGCAAGCATATTCTAAAACCAGATATGCCGCTGCTTACGGCGGGGAGGTTGATTTCACTCTTCTCTTGACAGGAACTTTACAAAAGTTTCAATATTTTCTTTTTTTATCTTGAGGACAAGCAAAGAGGGTTAAGATAAAGAAAGTATACTATTTGACAGGTTGAATTATTTTTCTTTACTGAAAGAGTGCTCATTCTGGGGGATAACATAACGTATTGATTGATTTCTCTCCTGAAGATGGGGTGCAGCTCACAATCAAAGGAAAACAACGGAGCTATTTAAGGTGACTTATGCTGAAAGCTGAATTATTTGAAGTTGTCGCCAATGGTGAAAATTCCGGTGTGGAATTTAAACGGGATGTTGAGGTGCTGCCGGTTGCAGGAACCTCATTAGCCACTCTTGACAAAAGCAGGCTTTCTTATTATCTGCAAGATATTATCAAGGATCCTGAGATACCACAAACCGATGGGGAATGGATAGAACGCCTGCTTGGTCTTGGGTTGATGGCTGATGATGGTATGGGAAACAGGGTCTGCTCAATAGCAGGATTACTTTGCTTTGGCATAAAGCCCCGCCGTTTTCTCCCTCAGGCAGGATTGCGGGTGATGGCTTTTCAGGGGAATGATAAAGAGTATCAGGCGCTGCTTGATGTGGTGCTTGATGCACCGTTGGTCGGGCGATGGCAACGCTCTGCATCGGGGCGAAAAGAGCTGATTGATGAGGGTTTGATTGAAAAATTTTCTTCTCAGATAGAGCCCTTTATCACTCAGGAGGCATCCGTGATTGATAAAAATATGCGGCGGGAAAAAAGCTGGTATTATCCATGGGAGGCCATCCGCGAAACCGTCATCAATGCTCTGGCTCATCGTGACTGGACAAGGTCGGTCGATATTGAGGTGACAAATTACTCTGATCGTCTGGAGGTCATCAGCCCGGGAAAACTTCAGAATTCAATGACGGTCAGTAAAATGGTTGCCGGACAACGCTCACCCCGAAATACCTTGATCATGGAAATTCTGCGTGACTATGGGTATGTCGATGCGAGAGGTATGGGAGTGCGAACCAAGGTTATTCCTCTCATGCGGAACATCAATCAGGCAGAACCGGTATTTGAGGCAACCGAGGATTATCTGAAAACGATATTGTACCGGAAGAGAGCAGATGGGTCGTTGTTATGATAAGGGTGGACAAGCAATGTGAAACTTTTTTCCAATGCTTTTTTAGAATAAAGAGTGTATAAAAGGTGGAGGCTATGGACTCTGCAACTCTCTAAGAGCGTATTTTCTTGGTAAATCTTTTACAAACAACAACTGACGATTAACAAGTCGAGAAGCAGATGGCTATTTATTCAATATGGAATAACAAGGGTGGTGTTGGGAAGAGCTATCTGACTTTTCAGATTGCCAGCGAGTACGCGGTAAATCACCCCGATAAAAAAATTCTTGTCATAGATCTGTGTCCTCAGGGAAATGCTTCTGGCATGTTGCTTGGCGGGATGCAAGAGGGTGAGCGCGTTCTCAATGAATTAAGCAGCCAAGCTCCACGGAGAACAATTTCTGGATACATTGAAGATCGCATCCTGAGCCCCTATGTTAATCCCCATACCGGGTCATCATACCATTTGAAGGTTTCAGATCGTAATGCAGAGGTTCCGGAAAACCTGTTTTTAATTACAGGGGATGAGCAGTTAGAAATACAAGCATCACGAGTACTTGGTGCGACAGCTCCTGGCCCTACAGATGCATGGAGAATTGTTCATACCTGGATGAGTGATCTCATTGAAGATATTCAGCGCTCATGGAATCAAGTGGATACAACTGTATTCATTGACTGCAACCCCAGTTTTTCGATTTATACTGAACTTGCGCTGTCAGCTTCAGACAGACTCATTATTCCATTTTCTGCTGATGGTTCTTCAAAACGCGCAGTCCGGGCTGTTCTTGCTTTGTTATATGGGATTACGCGTGCTTCTGGAGGTCTGCAATCCCAGTTTTATTTGAACTGCCAACAGTTTCGACTACCTATTCCCAAAATTTATTGCTATATCGGCAACCGTTTAACTCAATACGTCAGATCAGCCAGTGCATTCCGCACAGTTGTTCACGAGATTGGAAATGAAATTTGGTCTGTTTGGCAAAGTAACCCTAATATATTCCATATTCATCCGACAGGATCAGGTAGTCCCGCAAATAGAGCCGCATTTAACAGGATGTTTCAATATGAGATCGTCGATGCAAACACAGCATCTGTTGTATCCAGCTCTCTGGGTATACCAATGGTTCGTATGACATCTGGTTCTCGTGTCGTTGCCGGGCGGAGTGTGATGGTAAATCAGTCACAACTCGACAACCAGCAACCGAATATCAGAGATCTGGTTAGAGCAATTGAATAAGATGCAGACCAGTGCCATAAAACAGATGGCCACATGCGCCTGAATCCGTCTTGTGTGCGCAATGGTAGATTAGACGGAGACTCAGACCACTCCAGAGGAGGGGAATAGGCCGAAGTTCTCCGTATAAAAAAAAGATAACTCGTTACTTTTGATGACACATCGAACACCACTGCTTCCGGAGTAGCTGATATTAGCGGCTGGCAAGTGTTGTCTTCAAATAATTTCCTGGAGTCATTATTCCAAGAGAGCTGTTCTTATAATCTTTGATGTTTCTTGTGATAATTACATCAATTTGTCCATTTACTTCTGCCGAATAGTTTTGCAATGCGTCTTCAAAATCTTTGAAATTCGAGTTCAGAGCCTTTATTATAACATCTTTGTCAGTTGTCAATACTTCTGTAATCGCCATTAATTGTGTCAGTTTTTCGATAACTTTTTCATGGGTAGAACTTTGCCTTAGCAGATAGTAGACATTACTGATTATCACTGATGTGAGGAAGCCTTTAATTTCCCTGGATTCACAGAGTGATAAAACTTTTGCAGCATCGTCCGAAAACGGCTCTCTGTCAAAAAAGAAGTCTAAAATTACGTCAGTGTCAATGAGAACCTTTTTCATCTGCTAAAGATATTTTTCAGTAAGTCTTTTGGCAAGTTCTTTTTTGTAGTCGATCTCTCCGGGAGCCTTAAACGTACCTTTTAATGATTGTACAATCGGGGTCAGGACGATACTTTCATTATAGTCTTCTTTTGTGATGGCTTTCAGGTAGTTCTCAACAATGTCGGATAAACTACGACCTTTACCATTGGCATATTTCTTTGCCTTTTCGATAATGGTTTGCTCAATCGTTAATGTCAATTTTGTATTCATGGTACAACTCTTTTGTCAATTATAGTCATACGTGCAAGCCTTCCGTAGCCGATCTGTTACCGCACACGAACCTTGGACTTATTTATGCAAATGTACAAATAAAATCACGGCACGTGCAAATATGCTCCATACTGCACGTGCTTTTTGATTGCCGCTAACTTGATTATCTGCGCCACTCCAGGTGCTCCATTAGTAATTGATTCCGTAATAAGAGCCAGGGCACTCGTGATTCAAGTTTCGGAGAGCCCAAAAGGTAGTCCATTTTGTTGTTGCAAGCTTACCCGGTTTAGCATAAGCCAAACCGGGCAGGGAAGGGGAAAAAAAGTGAGAGGAGCAGCAGCCGGGCTCTTCCCATCATCATGAACAGCAGATGTTGAGTTGCCTTGATGCCATCGCTTCATCGAGTCGCTTCACCGGCGTTGTCACCGGAGCGGCCAGTACAACTTCAGGTGTCGTTTCAGCCTCACGGGCAATGCTGAGCAGCGCTTCGGCAAAGACATCAAGCGTCTCTTTTGACTCGGTCTCGGTCGGTTCAATCATCAGCGCTTCACTGACAATGAGCGGGAAGTAGATGGTCGGGGCATGAAAGCCGTAGTCGAGCAGCCGTTTTGCAATATCGAGCGTTCTGACACCATGTGCTTTTTTCTGCCGGTCTCCCGAAAGGCAGAACTCGTGCATGACAGGTTTCGGATAGGGCAGGTCGTAGCTTTCGAGCAGCAGGCTGAGCAGATAGTTGGCGTTGATGATGGCATTTTCCGAGACCCGGCGCAGGCCGTCGGGGCCAAGCATCCTGATGTAGGTGTAGGCCCTCACCAGCACGGCAAAGTTGCCGTAGAAGTTCATCATCCGGCCGATGCTCTCCGGGCGGTCATAAGAGAGTTTATAGGTTGTGCCCTCCTTCTCGATAATCGGAACCGGCAGGTAAGGCACCAGCTTTTCGCTGACACCAACCGGGCCGCTGCCTGGTCCGCCGCCGCCGTGCGGCGCTGAAAACGTTTTGTGGAGGTTGTAGTGCATCACATCAAAGCCCATGTCGCCGGGGCGGGTGATGCCGAGGAGGGCGTTCATGTTGGCCCCGTCCATGTAGAGCAGGCTGCCGTTGTCGTGCACCATTTTGGCCATCTGCTGAATATCCTTTTCAAAGAGGCCGATGGTATTGGGGTTGGTCAGCATCAGCGCGGCCACATCGCTATCCAGTTTTTGGCGAAGATCCTCCAGATCGGTGCGCCCGTCGGCATTACCCTTCACGGAGATAATCTCATAGCCCGCCAGCGCGGCTGAAGCGGGGTTGGTGCCGTGCGCCGAGTCAACCACCAGCAGCTTGTGCCGTTTCGATCCGTGTGCCTCGTGATATTTCTTGATCAATAGAATGCCGGTCAGCTCTCCATGCGCTCCTGCGGCCGGTTGCAGCGTGACGGCCGCCATTCCGGCAATTTCGCGCAGCATCTCTGCAAGTTCATACATGAGCTGCAACGCTCCCTGCGTGGTTGCTGCAGGCTGCAAGGGGTGAAGGGCGCTGAAACCCGGCAGGTCGCAGGTGTAGTCGTTTATCTTGGGGTTGTACTTCATGGTACAGCTTCCCAGAGGATACATATTCTTGTCGACGTGGTGGTTCAAGTTTGAGAGCCGTACAAAGTGGCGCACCACCTCGCTCTCCGGCACCTCCGGTAGATCGGCTGGAGCCTTGCGCAGAAACGTTGAGGGGATGATACTCTCAAGAGGGAGTTCAGGACAATCGTTTCCGGAGAGGCTGTATCCCTTGCGTCCCTCGCGGGAAAGATCAAAAATCAGTTTTTCTCTCATGGTGCTTGTGCGGCTTCTGGAGTGGCGGTTGAATTATATGCTGTTATTTAATATAGAAGATGGGAAAGAGAAGCTCAAGACAATCAGAAATTATTTTTCTGGGGATATCTGTCCCGGGAACGCCGAGCTCCCGTGGGTCGAGGCTCAAGCGTTGTTGTCTGAAATACGTTGTTCGTCAATTTTCTCCATAGCCTCTTTGGCCGCTAATTGTTCAGCATCCTTTTTGCGTCGAGCAGTCCCTGTTCCAAGGAGCTCTTCATTGCAGGTTACGGTAACCGTAAAGGTTTTGGCATGTTCCGCCCCGGCTTCGGCAAGGACGGCATAGAGGGGTGGCGGCAGATGGAGCGATTGTGTATACTCGATCAGGCGGCTTTTGTAGTTGTACTCTGTGGCAACGATGCTTTTGAAATTGGCATGGTTGATGATATGGCGAACAACAAAATCGTAAGCCACGTGGGCTCCTTTATCGAGGTAAATTGCCCCTATGAGTGACTCGAAGGCGTCGGCAAGGGCCGATTCGCTTACTCTAATGTTATGGTGGTCTGCGGATTCGCCGAGGAGGAGGTGGTCGCCAAGGCCAATACTGCGGGCAAACCCGGCAAGGGATTTGCTGTTGACAATTTTTGCCCGTGTGTTTGAGAGTTCACCTTCAGCGCTTGCCGGAAAATGGCGGAAAAGGTAGTCGGAAACAAGCATGCCGAGCACCGCATCGCCAAGAAATTCAAGGCGCTGGTTTGATTCGATGAGGTCGGGCGTAGCAGGGTCATGAACCACGGAACGGTGGGTCAGAGCGGTCTGGTAGAGCAGCATGTTGTTGCCGGGTGATCCGACAAGCTGCTGCAGGTAGTCAATGGTTTCTTGCGCAAGGATGGTCGTCTTTGCCTCAAGGGTGTTCTCGCCTGTTCGGTGAAAGGCAAAGGAGGTAAGCTTTTGCCAGAATTGCTCCACAGGCAGCAATGGTTTTGTCAGAGCGAAGAGCCGTTCCTGAAAATGATGGATCCGTTATGCCCGCCAAAGCCGAAACCGTTGTTCAGCGCATACTCTATGGTCCGTTGTTTCGGGGTGTTCGGCGTCACATCAAGGTCAACCATCGGGTCAAGATTGTCGAGGTTGATCGTTGGTGGTACGGTCTGGTGCTGCAAGGCAAGAAGACAGGCAATTGACTCAACAACTCCGGCGGCGCCCAACAGGTGCCCCGTCATTGACTTGGTTGCGCTGATACTGAGGTTGTAGGCGTGCTTGCCAAAAAGCGTTTTGATGGCAGCTATTTCGGCCAGGTCACCCAGTGGTGTCGACGTGCCGTGGGTATTGATGTAGTCGATCTGTTCGGGCGCTATACCAGCCATCGTTATGGCGGTTTTCATGGCATTGACTGCACCGAGTCCTTCAGGGTGTGGGGCCGTCAGGTGATAAGCATCGGCGGTTGCACCCACTCCAACAATTTCGGCATAGATTTTTGCTCCACGAGCTTTTGCTGACTCAAGCGATTCAAGAATCAGCGATCCCCCACCTTCGCCCATCACAAAGCCGTCACGATCGCGGTCGTAAGGGCGGGAAGCCTGCTGCGGCCGGTCATTTGCCGTAGAGAGCGCTCTGGCTGAGTTAAAGCCGCCAACACTCATCTGGGTTATTGGCGCTTCAGAACCGCCGCACACCATATAATCAGCCATACCTGCCTGAATCAGCAAGTAGGCATCCATAATGGCATGAAGTGATGTTGCGCATGCCGAAGAGGTTGCATAGTTTGGTCCCATAAGCCCATGCCGGATAGAGATCTGTCCGGCTGCGATGTCGGGAATGAGCATGGGAATAAAGAAGGGGCTGATGCGTCTCGGCCCTTTTTCCAGGAAAGTCTTGAACTGCTGTTCATACGTGGTCATGCCCCCTATGCCCGAGCCATGCACCACACCGATTCTCAGCGGATTAATCTCCTTCAGATCAAGTCCTGAATCTTTCAGCGCCTGATCTGCGGCGATAACAGCATACTGACAGTAGGGATCCATCCGGTCGGCGGATTTTCTGTCGATATGGTCGGCCGCCGAAAATCCTTTCAGCTCGCAGGCAAAAGTTGTCGCAAAATCAGTCGCATCGAAATAGGTGATCGGCGCCGCACCGCTCTTTCCATGTGAGAGTGAGTCCCAGAACTCCTCTTTGGAAAGACCAACAGGAGTTAAAACTCCTATTCCGGTAATGACGATTCTTTTGCGCTCCTGAGCCATTGGTTCTGATTTTAACTTGTTGCCGTTTGCCTGCTTTACGGTGATGCTGGTTACTTTTTGTTGACGATGTAATCGATTGCCTGCTGCACAGTGCCGATCTTTTCTGCATCTTCATCAGGAATCTGCACACCGAACTCATTTTCAAGCTCCATGATCAGCTCAACGGTATCAAGTGAATCAGCACCGAGGTCATCGGAAAATTTTGATTCCATCTTGATCTGATCTTTGTTGACGCCCATCTTGCTGACGATAATATCGTATACTTTATCTTTAATTTCTGCCTGAGTCATAGTGTGTTCTCCGGATTAAGAGTTGGTTGTTAGAATGAAAAGTTTTAAAAAAGTCAGTCAATATACAAAGAAAATAACCTTGCCCAAATCACATAACCATCCCGCCATTGACGCTGATAACCTGGCCGGTGATGTAGGAGGACTGGTCGCTGGCCAAAAATGCAACGGCATTGGCTACATCCTCCGGAGTACCGAAGCTGGCGAGCGGGATAGCTTCGAGCATTTTCTGGCGAACTTCATCGGAGAGTGCGTCAGTCATTTTCGATGAAATGAATCCAGGAGCGACGGCGTTTGCCCTGATGTTGCGGGAAGCAAACTCTTTAGCGACTGATTTGGTGAAGGCAATGACGCCCCCTTTCGATGCGGCATAGTTGGCCTGACCGGCATTGCCCATGAGTCCGACGACGGAAGCGATGTTGATGATGGAACCGGAACGCTGCTTCATCATGATGCGGCTTACCGCCTTGGTGCAGGCAAAAGTACCCTTCAGGTTGACGGTGAGCACGGCATCCCAGTCTTCTTCACTCATGCGCATCAACAGCCCGTCCTTGGTAATACCTGCATTGTTGACAAGAATATCGATTCTTCCGGTCTCGGCGGCAATATCATTAAAGACATTTTGCACGGCAGTGGCGTTGGTGACGTCAAGCTCAAAACACCAGACTTTTCTGCCAAGTTTTTTTACCCCTTCGGCGCTTTCTGAAAGCCACTCAGCCTTGATGTCGCCCAGCACGATATCGGCGCCTCTTGCTGCGAGGTTATAAGCAATAGCCTGCCCGATTCCTCTGGCTGCTCCGGTGACAACAGCGATTTTTCCTTCAAACATAGTTTCAGTCGGTTGATGTTAAATAGTAAACCAGCGGCTGAATATCCGCTGCGGTATCAATGCCACGGATAGCGACGCTCTTGTCAATTCGTTTGATCAGACCCTGCAACACTTTCTGGGGGCCGACTTCTATAAACTCCGTTATCCCGTCTTGCACCATTGCCTCGATTGACTGCGACCACAGCACCGAGCTGGTCAGTTGAAGAATGAGATTCCGGCGGATCTCTGCGGCGTCAGTTATCGGACGGGCTACGGCATTCATGCAGACCGGAATCCCGGCATTCTTTATCTCCATAAGATCAAGCGCCAGAGCAAGCTCCTTTTCGGCAGGCTTCATGAGAGGGGAGTGAAATGCGCCGGAAACCACCAGCTCTTTTGCCATGCGGGCCCCTTTGGAGGGAGCAAGTGCAACCGCTTTTTTCACGGCGGCAATATCGCCTGAAAGGACAATCTGTCCGGGAGAATTGAAGTTGGCGGCCTGAACAATACCCTCTGTGCAAGCCTCTTCAAGAAGGCCTGCAAGTGCGCTGTCGGGCATGCCGATAATGGCGGCCATGGTGCCGGGGTTTTGTTGACCGGCATTCTGCATCAGCTCTCCCCGTTTTGCAACAATGCGCATGGCATCGTCAAAATTGAGAGAACCGGCAAAACAAAGTGCGGTATATTCACCAAGGCTGTGGCCCGCAGTCATGGCAATATCGTTTCTGCCGAGAAGTGTTGCGGCGGCAATACTATGGAGAAAAATAGCCGGCTGTGTATACTTTGTCTGACGTAACTCCTCTTCACTGCCCGAGAACATAATATCGGTTATTGAATAGCCGAGTAGTTCGTTTGCCCTCTCCATCATGGCGCGGGCAGCAGGAAAGTTGTCGAAAATGTCACGGCCCATGCCGCAGTACTGGGAACCCTGTCCCGGAAAAACAAAAGCTTTCATAAAGAGTTTTATTGCCATTTAATATAGATGCCGCCCCAGGTATATCCTGCGCCGAAACTGACGAGAACCAGATTTGAGCCTGAGTGCAGTTTCTGCTGTTCATCAAGTTCAGCAAGACAGATTGGTATGGTACCAGCCGTCGTGTTGCCGTACATGGCGACGTTTGATACAACTTTACTCTTGTCAACACCCATTCGCTCTGCCGTTGCATCAATAATGCGTTGATTGGCCTGGTGAGGCACGAGATAATCAACATCTTCAGCTTTGAGATTATTGCGATTCATGATCTCCTGGGCAACCTCTGCCATGGATGTGACAGCGGCCTTGAAAACCTGTCGGCCATCCTGGCGGATGTAGTGCATTCTCTTGTCGATGGTCTCGTAGGTTGCCGGATGTCGGCTGCCGCCGCCACTCATAAGAAGATGATCGGTGCCGTTTGCTCCGTCGGCGTACATGCGAGTATCAAGAATGCCGTATCCCTCCTCTTTTGCCGGCTCAAGGATGACTCCGCCAGCCCCGTCTCCAAAAAGAATTGCAGTTGAGCGGTCAGTAGGGTCCGTAACGGCTGACATCTTGTCGGCGCCTATGACCATCACTTTTTTGTGCGCACCACTTTCGATAAAGCGGGCTCCGGTGTTCAGCGCGTAAAGAAATCCGGAACATGCAGCATTGACATCAAATGCCCATGCTTTGGATGCTCCGATAATGCTTTGTGTAAAACATGCGGTGGAAGGGAAGAGCATGTCGGGAGTCATGGTGGCAACAATGATCAATTCTATTTCATCTGCCGCAATCTGCCTTTTTTCAAGCAGCCGCTTGCCAACCTCTCCGCACATGTATGATGTTGCTTTTTCAGGATCCTTGAGTATTCTGCGTTCGCTGATACCTGTTCTCGAACGAATCCATTCGTCGTTGGTATCGAGCATGAGCTCAAGGTCATGATTGCTCAGAATATCAGGAGGTAAATAGTTGGCCGTGGCCGTAATTGCAGCTTTCATACGTAGTATGCAGTTTTTCTAATTTTCCGACAGAACTTCCGCGATATGTTCATTAACTCTCCTTTCGATCATATGCTCAGCCATATAAATCATGTTCTTTATTGCTCTTGAAGAAGAGCGGCCGTGACCGACGATGGAGATGCCGTCAACCCCGAGAAATGGCACGCCTCCAAATTTTTCAACATCAAAGGGTTCAAACATTCCCTTGAACATGCCAGTCGTCAACGCTGCAATATCCGGACTGAACTGACCGGAGATGACAAGTTTTTCCAGTGAGCGCTTAAACAATGTTCCCAGAAATTCAGGAATGCTTTCGCCGAATTTCAGGATGGTGTTGCCCACAAGCCCGTCGCAAACAACGATTGTGGCCTCCCCCTTCAGAATATCGTGTCCTTCTATGTTGCCGATGAACGTTATTTTTCCCTTGCTGTCAGCCTCTTTCAGAAGGCGGTATGTCTGCTTGAGTACCTCCGATCCCTTGCCCTCCTCCTCTCCGATGTTGAGCAGACCGGTGATAGGCTTTTCTATTCCAGCACCATAGCGCTGGTAAATGGTCAGCATTTCGGCAAACTGCACCAGATTATCAGGTTTGCAGTCAACATTTGCCCCGACATCGACAATATTGGTCAGTCCCTCCTCGATGCGCGGAAAATAGGCATAGATGGTTGGACGAAGCACACCGGGCAGTCGGCCGAGCACAAAAAGCGACGCTGCCATCTGTGCGCCGGTATTGCCTGCGCTGACGAAGGCATCTGCCTGTTTTGCCTTGCAGAGCTGTAAGCCCTTGACAAGCGATGACTCCTGCTTTGTCTTGACGGCGGTGGCAGGAATATCCTCCATGGTCACCACTTCGGGTGCATGCAGAAATCTCAGGTTAAGCGTACTTGTATCATAGGCGGCAAGCAGCGGCTCTACTTTGTCCGACTGACCGATAAGCACGATTTCAAACCGGTTGCCACTTTCCTGCAATGCCTGAACAGTCCCCTCTATCACACAGGCAGGCGCATTGTCTCCACCCATGGCGTCAACAACAATGGTCAACATGATCGGGTTTTTGTCTTGTTTTAGTTATCAGCTCTTTGCTAATTTATTGACGACACTTCTTCCACGATAATATCCGCAATGGCGGCACGCACGGTGCGGAAGGGTTGGTTCGCCGCAGTGAGGGCAATTGACCGTTGTTGCCGGTTTTGTGCGGGCATTGAATTGGGCGCGTCTTTTATCCCTGCGGGATTTCGACATTTTGGCTTTAGGATTGGCCATGGTGCTGCTCTTTATTTATAAGTCAGTTAACGATACTTTTCTTTCAGCTTTTCAAGTGACTCCTGCCATGACGTCTGACGCCCGGCCTGAGGCTCTTCGAGTTCATGGCTGCTGAACAACCGACAGTCAGGGTTGTTCGTGCAGGTCATCTTCATTGGCACCGACAGGATTAACGTGTCGCACACCTCTTCAGTAATGTCAATGTATTCGGTACTCTTCTCAATTTGACGATACTCGTCATTCTCATCGTGCTCTCTGTCAAGAGATGTTCCAAAGGTATAAAAAAGATCAAGCGAGCCGGTCAGAACCTTTGCAATCGGAGCAAGACATCGGTCGCACGAAGAATCGGCGACTGCTGATGTATTGATGGTGACCGCTATTTCGTCGTCACTCTTTTTGGCAATGACATGAACGGCAATCTCTTTCGTAAAACCAGCCTCAGCTAACCTCCTTCCTTCGAAATCTCCGGCTTGACAGGTAAAATCAAGATTGTTGATTCCTTCTGAAAGAGTACTGGTGCGAATCTCTATCAGTGATTTCTCTTTATACATAGACCATCTTTTCGATAAAAGAGAATCAATGTACAAAAATTATTATGGAAAATGAAAGCCGGCAGCAGGACAACTTTCACATAAACGCATAAAAAATGCTTGTGAGGGTTTGCTTTTTGTAAAAACAGGTGTATATTAGCCGACAAAATATTCCGCGGTAGCTCAATGGTAGAGCATGCGACTGTTAATCGCAGGGTTGCAGGTTCGAGTCCTGCCCGCGGAGCCAGAAAAAAGGCAGCACACAGTAAACGGTGTGCTGCCTTTTTTTGTTTTTATACCAACTATGCGTCATCTTTGTGTAAGAGCCCGATTGGATGAATTTGTAACTAGCGAACAATAAATCTCTTGCACTATGCTTAATGTCCTCATTGTTGATGATGAAATTAACATTCGCAAAACTCTTATGGTTTTTATGGAATCGCGAGGCCATTTTGTGAAAGCGGTCAGCAATTCCAGGGATGCAATGGCAGAGGCTGATCGTCAGGTGTTTGATCTTGTCTTTATTGATTTGCGTTTGGGAACAGCGAACGGGCTTGATCTGGTGCAGTTGATGCTTCATACTTATCCATGGATCAAGGTTGTGGTGATTACTGCTTATGCTTCGATTGAGAGCGCTGTCGAAGCTATTAAGCGGGGTGCATCTGACTATATTGCCAAGCCGTTTACACCAGATCAACTTGATCTTGTTATAAGACGTATTGCTGAAGTGAGTGAGATGGAGCGGCGAATTGTGACTTTGAAGGAAGATTTGAGCCGCATTCATCCTGAAATTACTTTTACAACCCGTTATCCCTCTATGCAACGGCTTGTTGAGTTGGCTCGTCAGGTTGCCTCGTCTGAAGCTGTTGTTCTTTTAAGTGGCCCGAGCGGCACCGGCAAAACGGTGCTTGCGCGTACCCTTCATAACTGGAGCAGCAGAGCTGACAAACCATTCGGGGTTATCTCTTGTCCTTCATTAAGCAATGAGCTGCTTGAAAGTGAGCTTTTTGGGCATGTGAAGGGATCATTTACCGGAGCTGTCAGGGATAATCCGGGACGAGTCTTTTCCTGTGAAGGGGGTTCCCTGTTTCTTGATGAAATCGGAGACCTGCCTCTTTCAATTCAGCCAAAACTTCTTCGCTTTATTCAGGATCGGGAGTATGAAAGGATAGGTGATCATCAAACACGCAAAGCTAATGTCAGGATTATTGCCGCAACCAATAAAGAGCTTGAAAAAGAGGTAAAAGAGGGGCGTTTTCGTGAGGACCTTTTTTATCGGTTGAATGTTATCCAGATTGATTTGCCACCTCTTGCAGCCCGTCCTGATGATGTTGAACAGCTTGCTGTGAGTATGCTGAAGTTTTTTGCGGCCCAGAATCACAAAAAACTTGACGGATTTACGGATACGGCTATGCAAGCACTCAGAACCTACTCGTGGCCGGGCAATATTCGCGAATTACGCAATGTTATTGAACGAGCTGTTATTTTGAGCAAAACAGATGGTATTGGACTGGAACTTCTTCCTGAAAGCATTGTAAAAAAAATACATACAGTCTCTCTTGGCGATCCGTTAACCCTGGAGGTTATTGAGGAGCACCATATTCGTCGTATTCTTGCTTCAACAAAATCTCTTCAAGAAGCAGCAGAGCTTCTTGGTATTGATCAGGCGACGCTCTGGAGAAAACGAAAACAGTATGGAATTTAAGCGCCGGATTTCCCCGCCCCTGGCAGCTTGAAAAATGCAAGCTCGCAGTTCGTGTGCCCTTGATAATTTCAAAGGGTCATCGCGACTCTCCCCGGCTGTTCTGTTAATTTACAAGCAATTACATTATTGGTACACTTTTTGCATTACTACTTAGTGCCTGACAGAAAACCCCTGTTTTTTGAAAATTTGACAACCCCTTCAAGATCAACCCCTGCTGGTCGATGACCCTGCGATGGTGTTTTTGAGCTTACCGGGATTTTCCAAAAGGAAATTACTGAATTGTGCATC
>CAILRB010000088.1 GCA_903836465.1 uncultured Chlorobiaceae bacterium | reverse complement strand
TATCGATGAGGCATCGCTGTTGCGTCTGGAGGTGTTTGCTGAGTTGCATACCTTGACTCAGTTTGAGCAGGATTCCAAGCCGTTTTTTCCGATTGTTCTGGCTGGACAGCTCAATCTCGTGGATAACTTACGCTACAGAAACTGTCTTCCCCTGGCAACTCGGGTTGTGGCCAGAAGCCATCTTAAAGGCAGTGACCTGGAAACGATGGAGGCGTATCTACGCCATCACCTTGGCATTGCCGGAGTAAGCCGCATGATATTCGATGACGCGGCAGTCACGGCTATCCATCAAGGGGCTGGAGGTCTCTTCAGAAAAGCAAACCATCTGGCCCGAGGGGCAATTGTTGCGGCAGCTAAATGCGATTCGATATCCGTTACCGCCGAGCATGTCCGACTGGCTGCCACTGAACTGCTGTGACAAAGGAAAATTCAATGAATATTTATGAAGAGCAGAACCTTGAACAGAAACTGGAAGAAATTACCGATCAAATTGGCCATCTGGTATTGGATATCATACTCGTCAGCCTTAAAAAAGTGTCCAGTGAGTGCCAAATCTACGGGGACATAAAAGATTCGCAATGGTCAGTTTCAAGGACAAAAAGCAACTCCTTTTAAAAGTTGGGCTTGGTAAAAACCAGTCCTAAAATATGCCCAAAACATTTTTGCTCCATTGAAAATCGGCCAGCGTTTACTACCCATCCGGAGAGATAAAAGTGGTGAAAATGGCCAACTAATAAATACTATTAAAAAAAAGAGTAATAGTAATAGTATTTATACACGTCTGCTGGATAAATCGGCATTTCAACCGGTCTATTATGCTCCTATTAGTGCTTGCCACAAAATATTGCATCCTGCCTTGTCTCCCCCCCGAGTATTATATATATAGACTATTCCAATCGGAGGAGGTTGCAATAATAATGATGATGGATCGTGATGGTTTTGAGGTGGTAGATGAGGAGTTGTCAGCAGACCCTATGTTAGCGTATCCGCCATTGCCACGCAAATTGTTTCAGGAAATGATTCGGCGGGGTGTTGTAAACGCAAAGGTTACGCCAGAACAGGATGCTGGATTGAAAATGCTGCAGTGGGCATGGCAAGATAAGCAAAAGTTGTTCTTCCGGTTTATGGCGGCATCTATCAGGAAGCGCGATAGAGAGAAAATGGTGATGTTTCCACACCTCGCACAGCATGAAAAGGGCATTGTTTCAATGTTTTTGAATGCGGCTAAGAATAGAAATAATGACGATATTTCGCTGGTGAAAAACAAGAGAATTACTACTGTTTCTATACAGAAAATGGTTAAAGAAAATTGTGGGTACGACATCACTACAAAAAAAGTGAGGCAATTGCGGCAGATTGCTTATAACTACAGAAGGGAAAGTGCATCAAATGAAAAAAGGGTGGCCCTGGACAATTCGAAAATATGAACATTACTTTATGGTGGAAGGAAGATATCTTCTTCATTTGATCTGAGAAGTTATTTCATTCCAAAATATTTGGAAATATCGCCGTTAAATCAAAATAATCAGCTTATTCAAGTTCATTCAATCAGACAATCAACAG
>CAILRB010000087.1 GCA_903836465.1 uncultured Chlorobiaceae bacterium | reverse complement strand
TGGGAACGAACAAGACGGTTAATGTTTCAGGGTTGACGTTGAAGGATGGGAGTGGATCCAACATTACAGGCAACTATAATATTACGTATACACCCAGTATAACAGGTAGTATTACCCAAGCCTCGTTGATAGTGGCGGCACGTAATGCTGTAAAGCTCTATGATGGATTATCTTATAGTGGTGGCAATGGTATTATTTATATGGGTATTGTGAATAACGAAAGCGATTTAGCGCTTCACGACACACTGGTTTATACCGGCACATCCCAGGGAGCAATTCAACGAGGGACTTATGTGATTACTCCTGGAGGTTATACCTCGTCTAACTATCACATCACCTATACAGATGGCCAACTGACGATTACATCTGGACTAACGCCTCCCGAATGGTTTATTTCGCCCCCTCCTTCTTCTCCACCAGCAACTCTGGTTGAGGTGAATGTCGGGGGAAAGACGCATGGCAATGAACGGGGTTTACCAGATTTGACATCGATGGAAGCTCTTTCAGGAAATGCTCCACAAGTAACCAGGGTATTCATGCCGGAAGAGTTTGTCCGATCCAGTTCATCGTTTATTTTTCCACTGCCTGAAAACGTGCTCAGTCAATTATCCGGATCCATAGGGTCTGAAAATGTTTTTCTGATCGATGGATCACCTCTTCCGGGCTGGATAAAGTATGATATACAAAATAAAGTTTTCAGAGCTACTGATGTTCCGCCGGACGCTATCCCTTTAACGGTTCTTGTAAAACAGGGTGATTTAAGTTGGGAAGTTGTTATTTTACAGTAAGATATGCAATTACTGACATCCATCCTGACGATTGTTCTTGATGGATAAAAAAGAAATTACAGAGGAAGCCATTAGGGTCTCAGACGTATCACAGCATATTGCTCTTCTTATCATTGGCAGCGGAGCTGCAGGAATGTCTGCTGCTGTTGCCGCAAGAAGAGCTGCGGAACGTTCCGGCAAGGACTGCTCGATAACGTTGCTTGAGCGGAATGCTCGTCCGGGGACAAAAATCAGGATATCTGGCGGCGGCAAATGCAATGTGACTCATCGGGGTACTCCAGCAGAGCTTCTCGACAAGGGTTATCTTCGACCCAATGAAAAGCGGTTTTTGAAAGCTGCTTTTTACAGCTTTACAAACACCGATCTTCTGGACTTGCTGCGTTCTCGTGGTGTTGAGACAGAGGAGATGAGTGATGGTAAGGTATTCCCTTTGAGTGGAGATGCTTCATCGATCGTTGTCGCCTTTGAGGAATTGCTTCGTGAATCATCGGTGCGGCAGCTCTTTTCCTGTCGGATTCGGAGTGTTGAGCCTCAGGGGAAGAAGTTTCTTGTTACAACTGCTGGCGCATCGTTTACGGCAGATGTTGTTATTGTGGCAACTGGAGGTGTTTCCTGGTCCCGAACAGGCACAACAGGTGATGGTTTGGCGATTGCCCGAGCGCTTGGCCACTCCATTAAAGACGTTTCGGCTGCGCTGGCGCCTCTCTACACCGTAAAGCCTCCTCCAGCCTTATTGCCAGGGGTTGCCCTCCGTTCGGTTGCTCTTGTTGCCACTGCTGGCGGCCGGAGTGTTGAACGTCGTGGAGACCTGCTGTTTACCCATCGGGGTTTCAGTGGGCCTGCAGCTCTGTCACTGTCACGTGATATTGGGGAGCTATTTACGCTCTTTGGCAGCGTTTCTCTTTTTGTCGATCTTTTTCCTGAACAGAGTGTGCCCGAACTTGAGGAACAACTTCTGCTTCACGCTCGCAAGAACGGCGCACAGATGGTTCGGAAGTTTCTGCAAAGCTGCCCGATAGCGCCTTGTCGTGGAGCGTTTGCGCTTGCTGCGCATGGCACTATTCCTTCTGCACTTCTGCCTTTTATCATGCGTCAAGCTACCTTGGAGAACGATGTCACCTGGAGTGGACTTGTCAGAGAAAAGAGGCAGTCGTTGCTTGCTGTGCTTAAAAGGTTTCCGCTTGGCAATGTTCGCGAGGTGCCGCTTGATCAGGGTGAAGTTACCGCTGGCGGGGTTACGCTTGCAGAGGTGAACCCTAAAACCATGCAGTCAAGGATTGTTCCAAAACTTTTCCTTTGTGGAGAGTTGCTCGATTATGCCGGTGAAATTGGGGGATTTAACTTGCATGCAGCTTTTTCGACCGGCTGGTTAGCCGGAACCCATGCAATAGACAGTTAACAAATGCCTGTTGCATGGGGACTCATTTTTATCCACATGAATATGCTGGATCCCTGGTTATCGGTTCCAGTTTTCTGACTTCAAAGGAGCAGTGTTCCATGTCGAACGAGAACTTCGGGTTGTCGTGAAACATTACTCGTCTCTTTTCGAATCGTACCTTCATAGGGACACTGACTTTACGTTCGTCTCCGCAGACATTGTTTTTTACTCCGGGCCGGAAGAGTTCGCCCTGTTTTTCCGGTGTTGAGACCTGCACGGCATGGTCAACAGTACTGAGCGCTTCAATTGAGCCATCTTCCGAAAGCTGTACAGAGTTGATATCGCCGTGAATGCCGTTCGGTTCGTTATCGTATGATGTTATGGTTCCAATTGGTGTCGTGATGTCAATTTTTTTCAGCGGTTCAAAGGAGCGGATTGCACCTGACTCGTAAAAGGCCAACCCTTTTCGTACGGTAATTTCTCCGATAGGGGAGTGTATCGTGAGTGTCTGACCGGGCCAGAGCGTTACGCTTTTAAGTGCTCCGCTTTCATAAAATTGCAGCCCGATCACTTTCGCACTCAGCGTTCCGACTGGCGAATTGAAGGTAAGAGTGCTGGCAAGGGCAAACTCGTTCTTCCACGACCAGAAGCCGCTCAGTTTGCCATCAAGCGGGAATATTCTTTTGATGCTTCCATTTTTATGAAAAATTACCAATTCAGCGGGGATGGCTCCGACCGGTGTTTCAAGTATGGTTTGCGACTGCAGTGCGATTGATTTCAGCGAACCGTCCTTGTTGAAGTACATTGGTTTGACTGTCCGTCGCCCCATGTCTTCAGCTTCGTATTGAGGTACCAGAGAGCCGTAAGGAGTCGTCAGGGTATTGTGCTGTGTAACAAGGCAACCATCCATTTTGCCATTGGAAAAGAGTGTGCGAAACTCCACTCCGGAAAGATCGCCGTATAATGTGCTGATGTTTGTCATGATTATTGCATTAAAAGGTGTCAGTCTCTCAGTTCCAAATTATTACCTTTTAATTATGCAATAATCGTGCCAAGTGACGCTTCATTATTAAACGTTTATTTAATAATTGTTTATGTATATCACTTACTAAAATTGACAAGGGAAAACTCTACCTTTAGGTAGACAAAGAGATCATACCTACGCTTTGGTAGAAACTTTAGCAACCACTTATTTTCCGAACTTTGCTCTTGCTTTTCTGAAGGCTTTTTTGATGTCTATGAGAGCTTGTTCAGCACCATATCTCACTTCAGTCCACGCTTCCTCACTGCTGTGCAGGAGATCAGTTGTTTTTGCTGCAGCAGCCGCTTGACGCTGTTTCAATTCATCAATGCGTTGATGAAGGGATCGTGATATACGCTCGGCTTTTTTCTCAAGTTTTGCGATATCTTTATCCCATGACCTTAGCTTACGGTCAAAATTGTCGATATAGGATTTACGGTTCATAGCCCTTTATTTTGTTGGTTGCAAAGAGAGAGAGTTTCATACTAAGTAATAGTAAGAAAACATCATTTTCAGGCTATTCGTTTTTTTTACTTTTTTAAAGGCATGAAACCGGTGATAAGTACTGAACTTGGCTTGATTGTTTATTTCTTGTTCAGTTGCAGTGATTTTTCAGAGATGATCTGTTCGACGTTCGAGGAAATTGAGAGGGTGCGCATGAGGTCGAGAAGGTTTTGCTGGACGTTGAGGTTGAGCTCGACAGCTCGTCCAGTCTGAAAGTCAGGGTTTGACCCTTTGAGATTGACGGTAATGACAGATTGGCCATTCGGGGCCATGCTGATTGATGAAACAAGTTGTACATAAAGAAAATTGGAGAGCGCTTCGTATGTGGTGCGCAATCCTTGATTGGCTGCTGCCCGTTCTTCAGGGGTGGTCGCGTAGATGATTTGCCCGGATTGTTCAGCGTTCATCCCGCCATCCTGGATTTCAAACGTCTCGTTTTTCATTTTTACAGGGATTTTTCCCCTGACAGTGCCAGTGGCATAGATTTTCTTTGTGCCCTGCAGGTCGAGCATTTTTTGAAGAGGAATATTGTTAAGCAGAAGTGTCGTCTCACCTTCTTTTCTTGACATATCGTAGTCAATGTTCTGCAGAGCTACCGTTCCATCAAGAAATCCTGTTGTGAAGTTCGAAAGGGAAACCAGATCGGGTTTGTGACGGTTATGGAAGAGTGAGAGCCTTCCTTGAGGCCATAGAAGCGTCATTTCACCCCCTGAAGTTTTTCTTTGAAGATGTTTCAGTTTGAAATTAATTGTGGTGTATCCATCAATCGTGCGATTAAACCGAAAGGATGGTTCGCTGAACGTATAGTCCGCATCCGGCTTTTCAGACCCGAAAATGCGTTCACTCGTGTGTTGCTGCTTTGATGGTGGTGCGATGGTAACACGGCCTCCTCCCGGGGATTGCAGACGGGCATTCTGAATGGAAAAGCTTTTGTTCGTCAGAGCAAGCGGAACAATCCCGCTTACCTCGCCCTGCAACGAACCTTTGAAGTCTCCCTGTAGATGAATACGGTCCAGAATTTTGATATTCTTTAGTATAAGAGTAAAGGGAGATATTTTGGTTGATTGGTCGATGCTGACTGGCGTTGAGGAGATTTTTCCTCCAAGTAATGTTGCCGACAGGTCACGCAGTGTGAGACCAGAAAATTTGTTGTTTTTGTTGTTGAGCGTTATGGTGGCATTGAGGTTTTTCAGCAGCTCATCTTTCCCTTTTATAATACCTATGTCGAGCGAAAGCAACGGTTTCTGTTCTTTGGTGTACGAGATGATTTTGGTGCCTTTTCCGGCAACAATGACTGCATTACGAACGAATATTGTGGAATCCTTGAATTCAATGGGAAGAGAGGCGCTGACTTGCCCGAGGGCAAATGGCGTTTTGTTTCCATTAAGTTTGAATCCAGGCAACTTGTTCAGGGGAATTTCGGCAAAATTGATAATAAAGCGGCTCTGTTTATTCTTCAGATCATAGTCAATGTGTTCTGTTGAGGCCTTCCATTGAAAGAGTTCTACCGAGCAATCACTTAGTGTTAGGGTACAAGGTTTGCTTGGATCGCGTTTTGATGCGAAAAGTGCTTTGAAATGATAAACGGGTAAACGGGTTCCATTGCTGGAAAGCTTTTCAATACTCAGTGTGTCGAGTGGCTGTTGCCAATGAGCAGCATCGCTGAGCCTTACGTTGTAACTTATTTCATCAAGGGAAATTTTTTCGTGTTGGACGGTTGCACCATTAATGGTGTATGAAGCAGAGATTGGCTTGATTGAAATGGTGGAATTCTTGCTGCTGGAGACTGCAATATCGAGGGTTATCCGGGGGTTGCGGTCGCTGAAGGTAAATTGTTGTGAGTTGGGAATGAGAGTGAGTGAATCGGCTTTCAGCGAGAATGTTGCATCAACTAACCTGGGCAGAAATCCGCCAGTTTTCTTTTGGTAGGGGGTGGGTGTCTTTAACCTCCAGGAGATGAAACCGTTTTTCAATGACAAGGTATAGGTTGCCGCCTCATTACTGCAACAATCGGGTGGGGTGGTCATGATTGCCTTTAAAGAGCGAAACCCGATTCCGGAAGGAGTTGGCAGGTCGACGCCCGAAACCTGAATCCGAAAAGGCTTGTTTTCGATAGCTAACTCAAGCAGAGATTGTGCGTACCAGGGAAAGAAAAACCATGCTGCTGCCGGCAGAAGAGCCAGCAGCAGAAGCGAGGCAATCAGGATGCGCAGCAGCAATTTCCGCATCAGATTATCTCTGTTTTTACCGTTCTTTTTTTATCCATTTCCCATTAACCTCCACCCAGGTTCCGGCTGGAAGACGCGCATAGATTTTTTGGGACATCATAGTGCCAACTGCTTCGAGCGTCAGATTAGGGATTTGGTAAATACTAAAATACCTTTTATTATGTTTTCATACAGCAACATATTAGCCGGAGAAATTGCACATGAAGACATCTGTATTGAATCGAAACAGCATATCACCTGAAGTCGCAGGGCTAATTACTCGTCTG
>CAILRB010000086.1 GCA_903836465.1 uncultured Chlorobiaceae bacterium | reverse complement strand
CCCACATCATAAACTTCCGCTTCTGACTCAAAACCGGCAAGCTGCTTGCGAAGTATGGATGAAACCTCATCAGGCCTGACTGTTGTAGACATATCTTATTCCGCTTGGTTATTTGTTAAGAAAAGAGAAAGATTCTGCTTAACTTCTTTCGAATTATTCAACTGACAAAGGACTGTTGCTTTCCAAAAGGTTTAAAACTCAAATTTAATGAAAAGCTTTTAGTTATTCAAATTCCTTTCTCTCATTTGAATGACATGCCTGCATTAAATGTAAACCATTACATAACACATACCGGAATTTTTTCAGCAATAAACAGTATGAAAACTGTCAAAGGATTTGCTTCAGCAACCGTCGGCAATGTTGCCTGTGGCTTTGATGTTCTCGGATTTGCCATTACTGAGCCTGGTGATGAGGTAATTTTAACGCTTTCCGACTCTCCACACACCGGTTCTCCCGTCTCCATTACGAGCATCACCGGTGATGGTGGCGCGCTTCCCCTCGACCCCAAAAAAAACACCTCAAGCTTTGTTGTCCTGAAATTTCTCGAATATATCCGTGCCCATAAACAGATTAATTTTACCGGTCATATCTCTCTTGAGCTTGTCAAGCACCTGCCGCTCAGCAGCGGGATGGGGAGCAGCGCGGCAAGCGCAGCGGCTGCACTCGTAGCCGCCAACGAACTGCTGGGACTCCCCTGTTCGAAAATGGAGCTTGTTCACTTTGCCATTGAAGGAGAGCGGGTTGCCTGCGGATCGGCCCATGCCGACAACGCCGCTCCGGCAATTCTTGGGAATTTTGTGCTGATACGAAGCTATACACCGCTTGATCTTATTATCATTCCTTCTCCTGAAAACCTTTACTGCTCTCTGGTGCACCCGCATACCGAACTGCGCACCGCCTATGCCCGCTCAGTGCTTCCCGCAACGATTCCACTGAAAACAGCAACCCAGCAATGGGGTAATGTCGGGGCTCTTGTAGCGGGATTGCTGACCTCCGACTATGACCTTATCGGACGCGCTCTTGTTGACGTTATCGCCGAGCCAAAACGCGCGCCGCTGATTCCCGGTTTTTTTGAAGTCAAGCAGGCGGCGATGGATGCGGGCGCTCTCGGGTGCAGCATTGCTGGATCAGGCCCCTCAGTGTTTGCCTTTTCCTCCTCTGAAAAAACGGCTCTCCAGGTAGGGGGCGCAATGAAAGAAGCATTTCTCCACTCCAAAGCACATCTGGAGTCAGATGTTTGGGTGACGCCCATCTGCAAGCAAGGTGCACGAATACTGTAAGTAACCATTCAAATAGCGAACACTTCACTCATGATCTATTTCAGCACCAATAAATCATCAATACCTGTTTCCCTGAAAAAGGCCACTCTTGAAGGACTGGCTCCCGACGGAGGTCTTTATGTCCCCTCCGAAATTCCACGCTTCTCGCCGGAGGAGATTGCGCTTCTTGAAGGTGCCAGCTTCAACAACATCGCTTTTGCCATTGCCAAAAAATTTATCGACGGAGCAATCCCTCCCGAACAACTCAGCGACATCATCGAAAGCTGCTATACCTTCGACACACCGATTGTTCAGCTCGACAGCAGCACCTTTGTCGAAGAGCTTTTCTGCGGACCGACACTCGCCTTCAAGGATTACGGTGCCCGCTTTCTTGCCCGATTAACCGGCTATTTTGCAGCAGAGGAGGAGAAACTTATTACCGTCCTTGTGGCAACATCGGGAGATACGGGAAGCGCCGTCGCTTATGGATTTCAGGGAATAGCAAACACACGAGTGGTGCTGCTCTACCCTTCAGGGAAAGTCAGCCCTCTTCAGGAACAGCAGCTCACTACTGCCGGTGGCAACGTTCATGCCCTTGAAGTCCAGGGAGATTTCGACGACTGCCAGCGCATGGTCAAACAGGCGTTTGTCGATCCAACCCTGAGTAAATCCCTGACGCTCACTTCGGCAAACTCTATCAACATATCGCGTCTGATTCCTCAGTCTTTCTATTATGGCTGGGCAGCCCTGCAGCTCAAGGAACGGTACGGCTTCAGTGCACCTCTCTTTTCCGTGCCAAGCGGCAATTACGGAAACCTGACTGCGGGCGTCCTTGCAAAACGGATGGGTTTTCCTATTGGCCACTTTATTGCAGCATCAAATGCCAACGACAGCGTCACTCGCTATATCGATGAGGGGCGCTACGAACCCCGACCGACTATCACCACTCTTTCAACGGCAATGGACGTCGGCAACCCGAGCAATTTTGCCCGCCTGCGATATTTCTACCACAATGACTATGCCTCTATGGGGAGAGATATCACCGGTATTGCCGTTTCTGATGAAGAGACCATAACAACAATCCGGTCTGTGCATGAGCGATTTGGTTATGTCATGGAGCCGCATACCACCGTAGCGTTCCGTGCGCTTGAACGATACAGAAGTCTGGATAATCATGCAGAAGAACCGGGCATCATACTGTCAACCGCGCACCCTGCAAAATTTCTTGAGGCAATAGAGGAGGCCCTTGACAAAAAAATCGGGATACCCTCAAACCTTCAGGAACTTATGGAAAAAAAGAAAAATGCCACGTTGATCCGTCCGGAATATAAAGAGCTTGCCTCTTTTCTCAACGGACTCGACCAGTAACCCTGTATGAGCCTATCGAATGAACTTAAGAACACTGATATTTCTTTTTATCCTTATCCCGATAACGTTTTTCGGGATAGTGTTGATCCTCTTGCTTACCCTCTTCAACCCCACGGGCAAAAGCTTCTATACAATAGCCGCATGGTGGGGGCGGCTGAGCGCCAGGCTTTTTGGTATAACCATTGAAGTGATCGGTCAGGAGAATTACAGTCCCGATCAACACTATCTCGTCATCAGCAACCACGCCGGCATGGCCGACATACCGCTTCTGCTTGGAACCATGAAGTTGAATCTCAGGTTTATGGCCAAAGAGGAGCTGGGCAAAATTCCGCTTTTTGGACAGGCTCTGAGAAAGGCTGGCTATGTCATGATCAAGCGGGGACAAAACCGGGATGCGCTCAACAGCCTTATTGATGCAACCGAGGTGCTGAAAAAAGGCCATTCTCTCCACATTTTTCCGGAAGGAACAAGATCCGCCACCGGGGAACTCCTCCCCTTCAAGCGCGGCGCATTCCGTGTCGCAATGAAAGGGGGAGCTCCGGTACTGCCCGTCACGATCATCGGAAGCCATCTGATCACCCCCAAAAAGAGCCTTGTCATCAACAAGGGAACGATCACAGTGATTATCGACAAGCCCATTCAACCATCATCGTTCAACTCAATCGAAGAGCTTATGGCTGCCTGTTCCGATGTCATCACCGCCAACTTCAACCGTTACCGCAACAACTAAATCTGACGGTAGAGGTTCACCATCTCAATGGCCGTCATGGCAGCATCAAAACCCTTGTTGCCAGCCTTTGTTCCTGCACGCTCAATCGCCTGTTCAATATTTTCAGTGGTGAGAACACCAAAAGCAATCGGCACCCCGGTGTCGAGAGAAACCTGTGCAATCCCCTTGGCAGCTTCGGCAGCAATGACGTCAAAATGGGGAGTTGAACCCCTGATAATGGCTCCAAGAGTTATAATGGCATCATACTTGCCGCTAAGCGCAACCTTTTTGGCGACCATCGGCAACTCAAAGGCACCGGGACAACGGTAGATGGTAATCTGCTCTTCCGATCCGCCATGACGGCGGATACAGTCAACAGCACCCTCAACAAGCTTCTGTCCTATAAAATCGTTGAAGCGCGAAACAACCAGTGCAAATCTTGTCTCTGTTGCGCCCAGCACACCCTCAATCTGCCTTATCTGCATAAATAGTATTGGTTTGAGTTATTTCTACGAACGGCAATAGCCAAGTATCCGCTCGACAAGATCAATAAGAACATGGCCAATGGTAATATGACACTCCTGCACCCGGTCGGCAGAGCCAGAATGGGGTACGATAATTTCCAGATCCGCAATCCCTTTCATCAGGCCACCATCACCGCCAAGCAAGGCAAGAGTTTTCATCCCCTGCTGCCGGGCAGAGTTCAGCGCATTGAGCACACTTTGGCTGTTGCCACTTGTTGAAAGGCCAAGCAGAATATCGCCTTCACGGCCATAAGCCTCAACAAGACGGGCAAACACGGCATCATATCCAAGGTCATTTGCGCCGGCCGTCAGGGCTGAGGTATCGGTAGAGAGCGCTATCGCCGGAAGTGCAGGGCGATTCACACTGCTGCGGTAGCGGATCGTCAGCTCGGTCGCCAGATGCTGGGCATCCGCCGCGCTGCCGCCATTTCCACAGAGCAGCACCTTGCCGCCATCCTCAAACGTCCCGGCAATCATACGTGCCATGGCAACAATAACCGTACTGTTCTGCCGTGCCACCGTCTCCTTGAGGCGCGCACTGTAGAGCATGATATCGAGCACCACCTCCTCATAACGAGTGCGATCAGTCAGTCCATCAGAACACCGGCATTGCTTTGACATAACATCAAGTTAAATAATAGGAAAAGTTGCTCTGAATATAATGAAAAAACTGAAGGGTTGGCTTTATGTAAAGATAACCTTGATAATGCCATGCAGAGCCATCGATCATGGTATTCAGAAATACCTATACCTATACTTTTTTGAAAAAAAAACCTAACTTGGAATATTACAAATATAAATTGAGACTGGTACATCCAACGCAATCCAGAAACTCCATGCACATGAATGATTCCGAGTACTTCGAGCAGCGACTTGAGAATCAGATCAAGTGGTACTCAAGCAACAGCTCACTCTGCCAGCATCGGTACAAAACACTCCGGTTAATTGAGATTATAGCTGCGGCATTCATCCCGCTTCTTTCAGGTATGGATGTGTTATACGGCAAGTGGATAATTGGGTTGCTTGGCATGTTGATTGCAATTGCGGCCGCAACCGGAAGCTTGTTCAAGTACCACGAAAACTGGATTCAATACAGAGCAACCTCCGAGGCACTCAAACATGAGAAGTACTTGTTTCTTGGCCGAACCTCACCTTATGATGGAGAGGATTGTTTTCAGGTTCTGGTACAACGTGTAGAAGGGCTCATTTCAAAGGAAAACTCAACCTGGACGCTTACCGTGAAGAGCGAGCCAAAGGATGTCAACAGGGAGTAACCTTTCAATCCACGGAAGCTGCTGCCACAAAATTCAGACAGCCAAAGAGAGTCTTATTCTGTTGTCGTCCGTTACGCACTCTCAAAAGCAAAGCCGGAAGGAACTGCCAACTGACTACGGGACAAAGACAAGGCGGAAGCCAGCAAAGCTGCCCCTGTCGTCGGGGTGATTGCCGCAGCGATAAGCCGACCGACAGCTCATAGCGTCGATGAACCAGCCTCCGCCACGAAGCACACGGTACGAACCGGTTTCAGGGCCAGCAGGATTCTCAACAGTACCCTTCGCCTTGCACTCCTCATAGTATTTCTGTCCATACCAATCGCTGCACCATTCATGGACATTGCCATGCATGTTGTATAACCCAAACGCATTCGGCGCAAAACTGTTCACCGGAAGCGTATTCCCCCTGTACACTCCTGTCTGGTTATTGTTGTATGGATAGTTGCCGTTATAATTCGCCTGCTCCGTCGTCAGGTTTTCTCCCGTATTGAACGGTGTTATCGTTCCTCCACGGCACGCATATTCACGCTCTGCCTCAGTTGGCAAACGATACGTTTTTCCAGTCGTTTCCGTCATCCACTTGCAATAGGCTACCGCATCATTCCAGCTCACATGCACCACCGGATGGTTATCCTCGGACTGAGGCCGAATACTGCCCGACACACCATAACGCCAGTTTACACCTGCTTTGTCCACCCAGATACTACCATGCCAAATCTGGCTACTGTTTTCTTTTTCCGCTTCGGTACGGTACCCCGTGGCTTCTACAAATCTCCTGAACTCCGCAACCGTAAGGGCATATTTGCTCATATAAAAGTCACTCAACCTCACACTATGCTGTGGCCCTTCATCGACACCTCTATCCGGTTCAGTTGATGGAGAGCCCATCATAAAATCACCACCACGAATCAGAATGAAGTTTGACTGCGCTTCCACAGAGGCCACGGGAGCAACAAAAGCTGGAACGCCTGATGAGACGGACTCATTTTTATTTCTCATTAATCCGGCAATAAAAAGAATAAACAGCAGTACAAGAGTAAAAGCTATCACGACTTGTTGTCTTCCGCTTTTAGCAAACTGGCTTTCTTTTCTACTCCTTTCTGGTTGTTGATTCAGGTTTTGATTTGGTGGTATATACGCTGATGTTTGTGCTGCGACTTGAGCTGAAACCAGTTCTGGCTTCGGCGCCTTGGTTGATACTAAAACTGAAGGCGTTGATGAAGAAATTTTTGTTTCGATTGCTGAAATGAGTTGCTGGAATGCCTGATGAGCACTGTTGTTTTGCCAATCAGTGAGGTTTCCAGCCTGAATACGTCCAAATCCAATTGGTTGCTCAATATCATCAATAAGAAGTGGAAGCAAAACGCCTCTTTTTTTCGCTAAATCCGCTTCTTCTTTAACCCAGTCGGAATCTTTTGAATAACGGGACCAGACCGCAAGAACACAATGAGACTCTGCCAATGCTTTTCCAACAGAGCTGTCCCATGTTTCTCCGAGCGGGATATTTCTATCCCAGAAAACACGCCAGCCACGTTTTTCAAGCTCTTTTACTATTGGCCTGACACGCTCTTGATCCTCATGAGCATAACTAACAAAAATATCGGTCATGAATTCTTATCAAGTATTTATCGACAGGAACACCCTATAATTATTTACGTTAGATTAAGCAATGTACTTTTTTATGCAACGTTATGTGCAAGCAACAAGCATCAGAAGCATGGCCAGTTAAGGCATGACTTTGTTCAATGTCCTGCTCTTTTTCTTCCTGCCACCTTCAAGCCTTGCTTTCTCGTCGAGAATCCGCCTCAACAGCTCTTCTGCCGGTTCGTCGTTTGGGTCGGGCTCTGCCAGTTCGCCCCTGAATGCTTTGGCGAGCACTGATTGTTCTATTTTTTCCACCCGTTCAATTGCTTTTTTGTATTTGGCTTCAAGTGAGTCGGAAAGGGCGAAAAGCTTTTCCACACGGCGGACGATTTCTTGTTGTTCTTCAAGAGAGGGAAGGGAAATTGGTACATGCTCCATCTTATTTATATAAAAGCAAGGCTGTGCTGTACCTTGAGATGCTCCATTAATATATTTTTGGATAGATGATGTTCTTAGGGATTTGGTAAATACTAAAATACCTTTTATTATGTTTTCATACAGCAACATATTAGCCGGAGAAATTGCACATGAAGACATCTGTATTGAATCGAAACAGCATATCACCTGAAGTCGCAGGGCTGATTACTCGTCT
>CAILRB010000085.1 GCA_903836465.1 uncultured Chlorobiaceae bacterium | reverse complement strand
AGACGAGTAATCAGCCCTGCGACTTCAGGTGATATGCTGTTTCGATTCAATACAGATGTCTTCATGTGCAATTTCTCCGGCTAATATGTTGCTGTATGAAAACATAATAAAAGGTATTTTAGTATTTACCAAATCCCTAAGTGGTGCATAAGTCAAGATATCACCAGTAGCACTGTGGCATATTCAAGGAGTCTGGTTTTCATTGGTCTGGTCATAGTAGGCAAACTCCTGGTTAGTGTAGTCATCACTCAGATTTTCAAGCACTTCACTGCTCATTGCCGTTGCCTGTTGTTTTTTTGTCTGCAATGACAGGACTGTAGAGCCAAGGTTGATGATAACAAGCAAGGCAATGAATGCAAGTCTGAAATCCAGACTGTGCGTTCTTTCCCGAGGCTCCTGCTCTATTCTCTGCATAAGCCGAACCCTGAAAAGAGGATTAACCTCAAGAGGCGCCATCTTATCAGCCAACCTGATCGTTTTCTCGACCTCAGATGCTATGTTTACTTTTCTGTTTTTCATATCTATCTCCCCATTACCTTGTAAGACGACAGTCGTCTCAAAAACTTGCATATTTATTTTAATGATCTGTAAAGTATTTATACAGCTTGTCGTGAAGGTTTTTTTTCGCCCTGTGTATCAGAGATTCTACTGCTGAAACCGATGTTTTCAGGATATCAGCGATCTCCTGATTACTGTATCCCTCCTGTTTGCTGAGAAGAAATGCCGTTTTCTGATTTTCGGGTAGAGTACTGAGAGCATCCAGCAATATCCCGGTTCGTTCGCTATCAGTGCATGCATCAGCGGGATTATCGTGAAGGGGGGCGGCAATCTCCTCAGCCGGGTCTCCAATACCAATAACCCGTTTCAATGAGCTGAACCGTTTTTTCCTTTTCAAACGGCGCAGGTGGTCAAGGGATTTCGTGACAGCTATTCTGTATATCCAGGTAGAGAGTTTTGCCTCTTCACGGAACTGCTCAAAAGATCGAAATACCTCGACAAACACCTCCTGGGCAAGATCCTCGGCATCTTCACGATTAAAGACAAAACGATAGCAGGTATTGACAACCATCTCCTGATGTTCAGCAACAAGGCTTCTGAAAAGTTTATCTTTGGATGCCATCCCTGATTTTTGCAATGCGCTTCTTTTAGCCGGGCTCAAGCAAGTTTTGCGGCAAAGGCAAGAACTTTATCAACCTTTTCCTGAGAGTCGGCTTCACAATAGAGGCGTAATACCGGTTCAGTACCTGATGGCCGGATAAGCATCCATCCACCTTCAAAGTGATATTTGTAGCCGTCGAGATCGTTGAATTTCAGGACTTTGTAGCCAGCGATGCTTGTTAGGTCGCCTGTTGAGGCCCGATCAATAATGACCTGTTTTTTTGCTTCGCTGACACGCAAATCGAGGCGGTTATAACAGAAAAAGCCGTACTCATCATACAGTTCCTGAACAAGTTCACCAAGAGTCTTTTCCCTGCGTGTCATCATTTCAAGGATGAGCAGAGCAGTATAGACTCCATCGCGTTCCGGCAGAAATGCGGGAATGCCTATGCCACCGGACTCTTCTCCTCCGATAAGAATGTCATTAGTGGTCATGAGTTTGCTGAGATGCTTGAAGCCGATCTGGAGCTCATGCATGATGAGATCATGTTTCTGGCATATCTTGTCGATAACATCGGTCAACGCAAATGTTTTTGCAACTTCACCGGTTTTGTGCTGATACTCGACCAGATCTTTGAGAATAATAGCAAAAAGTTTATGGGAATCCACAAACGTGCCGTTTTCGTCAAGCATGCCTATCCTGTCGGCATCTCCATCATTGATAATACCAACATCTGTTTCAACCTCATTGAAGAATTCGATAAACTCTTTGATATACTGAGGCATAGGCTCGGGATTGATGCCTCCAAAACCGGGGTTAATGCTGCAGTGATAGCAACTGAGCATTGATTCATCAAACAGATTGGAGATAAGATCCTGCCCGGCACCGAACATGGCATTATGTGCTATTTTTATTCTTGACTCGCGAATCAGGGGCAGATCAATGCAGCATTTCAGATGGCTGATATAAAATCCTTTCATATCAACCAGCTCAATCAGCTTTTTATCGGGGACAATTATCGCTTGCGGGTCTGTCAGGGTAAGGTTGTTCTCAATTTCAGCAATCACTTCAGGGTGTGCGGGGCCACCAAAGGGAGACTTTATTTTGAAGCCATTATAGATTGCAGGATTATGAGATGCGGTAATTACAATGCCACCTGCAAGTTGTTTTGCTTTAGAATAAAGGGAAACTGCGGGAGTTGACACAAAACTGTCAGAAAGCAATACCCTTAGCCCCTGTGATGAAAGGATACTGGCAGTATATTCGGCAAATTCTTTGGACATGAAGCGGGTATCATAACCAATACACACCCCTTTTGCCCTGTTGGGATGGTCCAGAAAATACTTTGCTGAAGCCAGTGCTACAAGTTTCAGGTTATCAAACGTATAATCCTTTGCTATAATTGCGCGCCATCCGTCAGTACCGAATTTAACTTGCATTCTTTATTGATGTTGATATAATTAAGAACAAAATTCTGTTATTCATTTGGAAGAAAAATAAATAAATATATTGCTAAGGTAAGGATTCCATGTCGTTCATCCAATTATCTCCCTTTTTTAATGCAAAAGATGCTGTTTGTTTTAGCTGGAGAAGTATCCGGGGATATGCATGCTGCCGGAGTTATTGCTGAATTGTTGAAAGCAAGGCCCGATATCAGGGTTTTTGGTATTGGCGGTCATAAACTTCGGCAGCTCGGCGTGGAGTTGTTATATGATACTGCACAAATGAGCATTATGGGGCTTGTCGATGTATTGAAACATTCTGGATTTCTTCGGAGGGTTATTCGTGACCTCAAGGAGGCTGTAACCCGTGAAAAGCCTTTTGCGGCTTTACTTGTTGACTATCCTGGCATGAACCTTATGATGGCCCGTTTTTTTCATAAACTTGGAATACCTGTTATTTATTATATCTCCCCTCAGGTTTGGGCATGGAAAGAGGGGCGGGTCAAGGCTATTCGCGCTCATGTTGATCGATTGCTTGTTATTTTTGACTTCGAGGTTGAATTTTTCCGGCGCCACGGTATTAGTGCGGAATTTGTCGGTCATCCTGTCATTGAAGAACTTGCTGAAGTTTCTCTTCCTTCCAGAGAGCTGTTTTTCAAAAAACATACTCTGGCGCCCGAAACCCGGCTTATCGGAATTCTTCCGGGCAGTCGCAAACAGGAGATTGCCCACATTTTGCCTGAAATGTTTAACGCAGCACGTTTGCTGAGCCGTGAGTACCCTGCCGTTTTTCTCTTTGGACGAGCATCAAATCTCGATGAAGAGACGTACCAGGCTTTGTCAAAATACGGTGATCTCTCCGTTATCGAGTGTTCAGCCTATGAGGTCATGCACTACAGTGAGCTTGTTCTGGTGACCTCCGGTACTGCTACGTTTGAGTCACTTTGTTTTGGTGTGCCCATGATTGTTGTTTACAAAACAGGAAAGCTTAATTACCTGATTGGTCGCCAATTGGTAAAGCTGAAGAATATATCACTGGCAAATATTGTGACCAAAGGGCTTATGAGTAGTGAACGGGTGGTGCCGGAACTGATACAGCATGAGGCTCACGGAACAGAGATATGCCGTCAAGCCCGAATGATTCTTGATAATGCCAATGTTGCCAGCACGATGCGTCGCGAATTGCTTGCTGCAAGGGCAAAGCTGGCCGAAGTTTCTCCCTCACCCAGAGTTGCCGGTATTTTACAGGAATACCTTTAAACGAAAAACGTGCTCCTATGGAAAAAGCTGTTGATTATCTTGCCCACCATCCGGTGTTGTTTATCTTTGCCGTCATTGTCGCTGTTATGATTCTGTTCTCCTTTCTTAAAAAAATTGTACAGATTTTACTTGTAATAGCTGCTGTTCTTGTGCTTTATGCAGCTTATCTCTTTGTTAGCGGGGGTCAGATTCCTGAAGCATTTCACCACATTGAACATTCGGTCAATAATTCGTTCCATTTTTTGTACGAACTGTTCAGGTCCTTCTTGAAATTACCGAAAAAGGAACTGCTGTAAAGCGTTTTCATCGAAGGGTTGCTCATACGACGTTTATCGTTAAAATAGTCGTACACTTCAGGATATTGATTTTCAACGGGTTAACGCTCTTTTCACTGTTATGGAACGACGAGAGTTTATAAAAAAACTGCTGATGCGCACGGGTCTTGGTGCCGGTATTGCAGTGGCAGGAACCGCAGGGCTTATTGGATATTACCAACCGAGAAAAGAGTTTTATGGTAATGATGCCAAGGGAGCAGAAGGGAAAGAGATGCTCGATGTATCAAAAAAAGTGGTGGTCATTGGAGGCGGTCTTGCTGGTATCAGCGCCTCTCTTGAACTTGCTCGCAGGGGTTTTGAAGTGACGCTGCTCGAGTCTTCTGCGGCCCTTGGCGGCAAACTTACCGGCTGGGATCTTGATGCTCTTGATGAGCGTTTTCCTGTGGAGCACGGGTTTCATGGCTTTTTTGACCAGTACTACAATCTCAATGAGATGTTTGCCTCTGCTGGTGTCAAGCAGGAGGTTTTTTCAGCCTCTCCCGGATATCCTGTGATGTTTAAAAATTCTCCTGAAGAGGTATTCGGTCAGACACCGAAGTTCTTCCCTCTCAATGTGCTCTCTATTGTAGGGCAGTCCCGCCGACTTGACTTGATCTCCTTTCTGAAAAATTCCAAAGGTTTGCCCTCAATGGGGGAGATGTTCCGATACGAGTACAAAAAAACGTTCAGCAAGTATGATTCGATTGATTTCCTGACCTACTGTCGCCAGGGAGAAGCTTTGCCCGCCTTTGTTGATACGGTGCTGCACCCTTTTTCTGATGCGACGATGAATCGCATGGAGGTGTTGTCGGCAGCCGAGGCTCTCCGTTATTTTCATTTTTATTTTATGGGCAGCCCGGAAGGACTTGCCTTTAAAATAACGAATCGTGATTGTATGACCGCTCTCATCAAGCCACTCGAGACCAGACTGGAGCGGCTTGGGGTGAAGCTTCGGAAGGGGAGTACGGCAAGAAGCATGAAGGTCCATGGAAAGAAGGTTGTCGGGGTTGTTGTGGACTCACCGGAAAGCGGCCCCCCGCTTTTCTTGCGTCTTGATCCTGCTACGGTTCATCAAGAGGGCTTTGCCGCTTATCTTACTACTGAAGGTGTGCCGATTATGATTGCCCGAAAGGGTGCCGGTTATGTCGCTTATGATGGGCGTTGCACACACATGGGATGTCCTGTTGCTCCTGATGCCATGACTGGTGGCTTTTTCTGTCCCTGCCATGCCGGCAAATATAATGCATCAGGTACTCCAGTGAGTGGCCCTCCCAAGGCTTCCCTTGCCAGGCTTGCTGTTGCACTTGAAGGGGGCATGCTGATGGTGAGCAGTGAAAAGGATTCTAACGGGGGAGAGGCGGAGCTGTTGGCTTGTGATTATTGTGTGGTAGCTTCTGACGTACGGGGTACCAAAAAGTTGATAAAGGCTTCGCAGTTGCGTCATCCTGAGTTTGAGTCGCACGTCGCTTGCCTCGGGGAGGCTGATCCCTATGCGGTCTACCGCCTCTGGATTGATCGGCCGCTTCCTTCGGCAGAGTTTCCATTCTATACCGTTTCGGGTTATACCTATACCGATTCAGTCTCTCTCTATTCTCATTTCCAGGAGCCATATATCTCATGGGCAAAAAAGCATGGAGGCTGTGTTGTTGAACTGCATGCCTACGCTATTGCCCCAAAGGATATCAGGCCAGAAGAGGAGATCAAGGCAACGATGCTTCAGGAGTTGCATCTCTTGTTCCCGGAATCAAAAGATGCCATAATCCTGCATGAACTCTTTATGCAACAGTCTAATTTTACCCGCTGGGCTCCGGGAGATCACGCCCGTCGTCCCGGGCTTGTAACGCCCTTCTCCAATCTTTTTTTTGCTGGAGACTGGGTAAAAGTTGATGCTCCGGTTTTTCTTATGGAGGCGGCGGCCTTTACCGGACGCATGGCTGCCAACGCCATTTTCCGGCAGGAATCGTTGAAACCCACCCCTCTTCCTATTGTGCCGATGGAAGGTTTGTTTGCCTGACCAACCCTAGGCACTGCACGACAGTGTTGTGAAGCAGTGGACGGAACGTGCGGATTTTGATGTTGTCTGATGTCGGGTAGACCCTGTTGCTGAGCAGAATGACGGCAAGCTTCTTTTCAGGGTCAATCCAGATGCTGGTTCCGGTAAAGCCGAGGTGACCGTAAGAGGAGTTTGAAAAAAAGTCTCCTGCTGAGGAGTGTCCTTCAGGAGAGCGCAAATCCCAACCCAATGCTCTCGGAGAGTTGCTCCGTGCGAGAAATGTTCTCAGTGTGGCCGGGCGGAAATAGACTTGGCCGTTGCGGCTTCCATCGTTCATCATCATAGCTGTCATAAGAAGCAGATCTCCGGTTGTTGCATACAATCCGGCATGACCGGCAACGCCTCCAAGGAGCGCGGCATTCTGATCATGAACCAGCGGACGCTCTTTTCTGAACGGCCAGAGTGTATCTTTCTCTACGGGAGCAATACGCGGGATGAGTGATGGTGGCGGGGTAAACATGGTTGATTTCATCCCGAGGGGTGTCGCAAATCGCTCATGGAAGTTTGACGCCAGAGATTTTCCTGTAATGGTTTCAACAATTTTTCCAAGGAGCATGAAGCCGAGATCACTGTAAAGAGTTGTTTTGCCTGGTGCAGAGAGGAGGGTATCGGCGGCAATGGCATTGAAGAGCTCTTTCGGGGTCGTGCAGCTTTTTGAAAAGTAAGTGTGGGCTCTCAAGCCGGAGGTGTGTCGCAGAAGCTGCTCGATCGTCACCTTTCCCTTGCCGTTTTTTGCAAAATCCGGCAAATACCTTGCGACTGGTGCTCGAAGTGAGAGCGAATCCCGTTCGACAAGCTGCATGACAATACTGGTGGTGACAACAGCTTTGGTCAGAGAAGCAAGGTCGTAAATGGTTGTCGTATCAACGGCAGCGCTTTTTGGGCTATAGGTCATTCTGCCGAAAGCCTTGTGAAACACCACCTTTCCCTTGTAGAGAACGGCAAGACTTGCCCCGGGAAAAACAGTGTCGCTTATCGCGTGCTCAACAACGGCTTCAAGCGGCTTGAAATTATATGCACTCAGCTCTTCCGGTATCGATAAGGTCAAAGCCGCAAGAATCATGCATGAAGCAATAGCAAAGCGGAGCAATTGCATGAAACGTCCGTACTGATTAAAAAACCGAAAACTTGACATACCGATTCGGGTGCGCCTTCAGGTCGACAAGCACAGAATCCAGCGAAGAGAGTGTCCGTGACAGATTATTATAGAGCACCGGATTGGAAGAAAGCTGAGCCAGAGTGCCCTTGTCATTGTTGAGTTTGGTCATCAGTGATTCGGTTTTCATGGCTACCTGGTTAAGATGTTCAAGCGTCTCTTCGGTATGTTTTGCCATTGTCTTGTCATTGAGGAGCTTCGGAAGAAGACCTGATCCATTAGAGGCTTTCTGCGTCAGTTTTGAAAGTTCAGTGGTTGTGGTTTTCAGGCTGCTGACCGTTTCTGCTAACTCGGTTCCCATTTTTTCGTCAGAGATCAACCTGCCAGCCATACCCTTGCCGCTGTTCAGGTGATCGAGAAGCTCATTGATTTTGACAAAGGCGTTGTTGGCATTGCCCGTGAGGCTTGCCATACCTTCCTCGGTCTCAAGGGGGATATAATCGCCGTTTTGAACCGGTGCTCCCTTCCCTGTTGTGATATCAACGTATTTGTCGCCCAGCACACCCAGAGATTTGATAGTGGCTTTGGCATCCTTTGTGACGAGTGGTGCGAACTCATTTTTCAGCCGGAGAGAGGCAACGACAAAAAGCGAGTCGTTCCGTCTGAAAAAATCCATTTTTGAAACCGTGCCTATTTTTTTACCGGAGACAGAGACAAAGTTGTTTTCAGCAAGACTCTGCACATCTCTCGACACAATTTTTATGGTCGTCACACCGGAAAAGAGATTGGTGTTTTTACCGATAACCAGTCCCATATAGGCTGCAAAACCGATGCCAAAAACAAAAAAAATACCGGTTTTCAGGTCGCTCCATTTCAAAGCGTTCGGATTTTTCATACAGGTGAAAGTCTTAAGTGAACGTTATAATTCAAGAATTTTGTCGGAAAGAATAGAGCGTATAAACGGGTGCTCAGCCTCGTGAAGTTTTTCAGTCACATCGTCAAAAATAATTTCGCCCTGGTAAAGAACGGCAACGGAGTCGGCGACATTGAAAACATCATCAATAATATGGGTGACAATAACTGCTCCAAGGTTGTTATTATGTCGCAGGGAGCTGATGAGTGAAAGTATTTTTTTTGAGCTGACCGGGTCAAGCCCTGCTGTTGGTTCATCAAAAAGGATCATGTGCGGTTTGAAGATCAGCGCTCTTCCTATGGCAACTCTTCGGCGCATTCCCCCACTCAAACTTTCCGGAAGCTGATCTTCATAGCCTTCAAGCCCGGCGAACTGGATCTGTTCGGCTACTTTTCGGCTGATCTCTTCCTCCGGGAGTTTCATGTTTTCACGAAGAAAGAAGCCAAGATTCTGGCTGATGGTCAACGAGTCAAAGAGCGCATTTCCCTGAAAAACCATCCCCATCTTTCGCCGTATATTGTAAAGGCTGGTCTCCTTCATGTTGGTAATATCGGTGCCGTCAACAAGAACCTGTCCGCTGTTCGGTTTTATAAGACCGAGCATCAGTTTGAGAATCGTACTTTTTCCGACGCCGCTTGGTCCAAGGATTGCCTTGATCGTGTTGTCCTGGACAGTAAGGGAGACGTTTTTAAGAATCTCCTTGTCGCCATATTTTAAACCGACCTTTCGTAATTCAATCATGGAGATTACATGTTTTCCAGCACTATCTTTGAAACGTAGAAATTGGCAATCAGGACAAGTCCTGATGAAACAACAATGCCTTTAATGGTCGAACGCCCGACACCTGCGGTTCCTCCTCTTGCAGAAAAGCCATTGAAACTGCTGACAAGGGTTATAATGACGGCAAAGACCGGGGCTTTCAGGAACCCTACCACAAAGTCTTTGGCGACAAGTCGGGGATAGACGGCGTTCCAGAATATTCCGGGATCAATCCGGTGGTAGTGTTCAGCCATGTATGATGCACTTTGAAGGCCGGCAAAGTCCGAGAGCGCGGTCAAGGGCAGAAACATGATGAGTGCCGCAACAAGCCTGGGCATGACAAGTTTCGCTATGGGGTCAGTGCCGAAAGCTCTGAGCGCGTCAATTTGTTCTGATATCTGCATTGCCCCGAGTTCAGCGCCGTTTCTTGATCCGAACCGTGCGGAGAGCATGAGGCCCATCAAAAGCGGTCCAAGTTCGCGAATCACAGTGAGCGCTGTTGAACGTCCCAGCATTGTTTTTGCTCCGAAATCTTCAAGCAGGTTGCCCACCTCAATGGCAAGAAGTGCTCCTATAGAAATAGCACTGACCAGCACAATGGGAATCGAATCCGTACCGCATATCGTGGCCTGATCAAGCACATCACGCCAGTACCGGATTATTTTCGGAAAAGACATAAATGCCCTGACCGAAAAAATAAAAAATTCCTGCATCGTGAGGAAAAAAGCTTTCAGTTGCAGGACAAGCTTTTTGCCCAGAATTTGAATGAACGTTACTGGCATAGAAAGAGAGCAATGAGGTGTGCAGCCTGAGACCGTTTTGTTTTCATCATGCGTGTAAAAGTCGGCTTTTCATTTTCTTAACCCAATCGTAGGGAATCGTTACCTTGCCGAAGACATCGTCATCGCGCTCTCTCATGCCATGATAATCGGAACCTCCCGAAAAAAGCAAAAAGTACTCGTTGGCAATTTCACGGTAATAGTTCTGCCTGTAGGCGTCGTGAGAGGGATGGACAATTTCAATGCCATCAAGGCCAAAAGTGATCAACTGTTTCAGTGTCTCATCAGGAACATTCTGCGCGGGATGAGCAAGAAAAGAGAGCCCTGAGGCCTTGTTGATGAGCCTGATAACATCAGCAGGATGCGTCTCAATACTTTTCACATAAGCCGGACTGTGTGAGCCGAGATATTTGCTGAATGCTTCGCTGAAGCTTTTCACATAACCGACATCCTGCAGCACTGCCGCAATATGGGGGCGTCCCACACTGCCGTTCTGGGCCTTGACGATGATTTGCTCAATACCGATTTTTACACCCATTTTGGCAAGTTTGCTTACCATGCGCTCAGCCCTTTCGGTGCGCAGGTGACGGCAGTGGTCAAGATATTCTTTCAGCTCGGAATGCTGATAATCAAAAAAATAACCAAGGACATGAATATCATAGCCCTTGTAGGTTGAGCTCATCTCTACACCAGGAATAAGCTCAATACCTTTCTCCAAGGCTAATGGCTTTGCTTTCTCAATACCTAAAACAGAATCATGATCAGTAATGCTGATGGCCTTTAATCCGACAAGTTTTGCTTTCTCAATAATTTCTGTCGGTGAAAAGATGCCGTCCGAACATTTCGTGTGTATGTGTAAGTCTGCTTTTTCAAAGCCACTATGCCCTACGCTTGACACGCTGTATGGCACGGCTGACTAATTAATATGTTAATTTAGATTACTTGTATATAAGAAAAAATTTCCGCCTGCTTTCGAGAAAACTTGAATTATTTTTCGGGCTAAAAAGTTGCTCTGTGCGTTGTTTGATTACGGCTGCAGAACACCAGTTGTAACGAGGTAAAGAATGGCTGCACCGGCCACAAGTCTATAGGTAATAAAGAGTGTTGTCGTGTGCTTTTTGAGATAGTTGAGAAGAAAAGCAATCGATGCGTAGCCGACAATACCGGCGGTGAGGGTTGCGATCATGATATTGGTAATGCCCTCAGGAGAGGAGGTGATGCCGCCCCATGTTTTATAGAGTTCCAGCATCGCGGCAGCAAAGACCGAAGGGAGTGAGAGGAGGAATGAAAAGCGGGCTGCGGTCTCACGGGAAAGATTCAGGAAAAGCCCACCGGTAATGGTGACACCCGAGCGCGATGAGCCGGGTATAAGGGCAACGCTTTGAGCCAGGCCGATCAGCAGAGCCTCTTTCCAACCGATCTCTTTCATCGATTTCAGCGGCAGATCCTTTTCAAGTCGCAGCTTAATATGTCTTTCAGCAAGAGAGAGGATGAGGGCAAGGCCGATCAGAGCGCCGCTGACCCAATAAAGTGAACGGAGGCTGGTTTCAATCTCTGATTTAAAAAGAAGACCGAAAAAAACAATAGGGAGGGTTCCCGCTACGATCATCCATCCCATTCTGGCTTCGGTGCGGCCAAGTGGATTGCGCTTCACGATTCCCTCGACAACCGCTCTGACAATACTGAAAATATCTTTCCGGAAATAGAGAAGAACGGCAACAAGGGTTCCAATCTGCACAATGGCGGTAAATGCCGCACCGGGGTCTGGCCAGCCTGCAAGAGCTGGAATAATTCTCAGATGGGCGGAGCTGCTGACCGGAAGGAATTCCGTCAGTCCCTGAACGATACCGAGAAATGCGGCTTCAAGAAGAGTCATAGCGGTGCATTGGTTACGGTTGACGGAATGCCGTGTGCTGCAAGAATATCCTTGAGGGCGATAATGGCTTTCTGAACGGCAAGAGAGCGGTGACTGAGAGCGTTTTTTTCTGCTATACTCATCTCAGAGTATGTATTTCCTGTGGAATCGACAAGAAAGACCGGATCATATCCAAATCCGTCATCGCCTTTTGGTTCAAGAGTTATGCTGCCGTGAACCACGCCATCCGCAATTTTTTCAAACAGGAATGGGCTCTGCGAAGAAGGCAGAGAGCCTTTCATGGCAATCACGCTTCTGAAACGGGCGGTTCTGTCGGCAATGCCGTTCATGCTGCGCAGCAGGTGCTTCACATTATCCTTATACGTCGGCGACTCTCCCTCGGGCATGGGGGCATATCGCGCTGAATAGACACCAGGCGCGCCGTTCAGGGACCCAACCTCCAGGCCGGTATCGTCTGCCAGCGCTATCATGAAAGGAAAGCGTTCAGCAAGAAGGTCAAAAATAGCCCTTGCCTTCAGCAGTGCATTTCCCTCCAGCGTCGTCTCGGTCTCCTCAATGTCGACATTGACGCCAATTTCATGCAGCGCAAAGACCCTGAAAAGAGGTGAAATATGCTCAAGCAGCGGACGAAGCTCCCTTACCTTGTCGCGGTTGCCGGTGGCAAGGATAATGGCAATCTGGTTCCTGGCAGTGTCAGTCATTGTAATATGGTCACTTGATAATTCGGAGCATCTCCCTGACAGCCTCCTCAAGACCGGTCATGACGGCACGGGCAATAATGGCATGGCCGATGCTCACCTCCTCAATGTCGGTAATCTCCCTGAATGGTGCGATGTTGCTATAGTCAAGTCCATGACCTGCAACAACCTTCAGACCGAGGCTTTTTGCATAAGCAGCGACCTCACGGATTTTTTTCAGTTCAAGACTCTGTTCATCACCTTGATTCAGGGCGTACAGCCCGGTGTGCAGCTCCACAAGATCAGCGCCAGCCTCCGTAGCAAGGTCGACCGCTTTTCTGTTGGGCTCAATAAAGAGGCTTACCTCAATTCCCGCAGGTTTGAATGGTTTCAGAAATTCCACCAGGCTTGCAAAGTGACGAACAATATCAAACCCCCCTTCCGTGGTGAGTTCCTCCCTTTTTTCAGGTACCAGGGTAATAAGCTCCGGCTTGGTGTTCAGGGCTATCTGCTGCAACTCCGTGGTCATGGCCATCTCAAGGTCCAGCTTTGTGGTAACTGCCTGGCGGAGTCTTGCCAGATCATTATCCTTGATGTGGCGGCGGTCTTCGCGCAGGTGGCAGACAATGCCTGCAGCTCCTGACTGTTCAGCAAGCAGGGCGGCTGCAACCGGGTCAGGGTCCTGTTCACCCCGCGCATTCCGCAACGTGGCGATATGATCAATATTAACAGCTAATCTCATAAACGTCGAAATAAATCAATGGTGTAAAAATCGGTGCGTTGCGACAGAGAGCTGAGCTACTGCCAATGCTAAAGCGAAGGTAATGAAAAAATGGCAGAATGGGCAACAGAAGAGTTCTTTGAAGCCCGAAGAATCGATAACGGAATAGTTGCAGTTCTCTACAGCTCATTGATTGATATTCCAGAGTTTCTATTTTACGAAGCAGAGGGGATTTCCTGAATTGTTATTCTTTTATTCGTTATTGAGTGCATGTTATGAAAACACAATCAACAGCATCGTTTTTGAATATTGCTCTGTTCCTTGGTCTTGTGACCATCGGATACAATATCATTGAGGGCGCCGTCAGTATCTGGTTTGGATTGAATGATGACACATTGGCACTGCTTGGATTCGGTGTCGACAGTCTTGTTGAGGTGATTTCCGGCGCTGGAATTGTTCATGCGGTCCTTCGAATGCGCAAAAGTCCGGTTGAATCCCGCGATCAATTTGAACGGCAGGCCTTGCGGATTACCGGCTGGGCTTTTTACCTGCTTGCCGCAGGTATGGTTCTTGGTGCACTGCTCAACGTACTGCAGGGAAATCGACCGGTGACCACAGTTCCCGGAATTCTGGTCTCTTTGGTGTCGATTGCCACCATGTGGTGGCTTATGAGCGCCAAAATGAAGGTTGGCAAGGCCATGCATTCCGAGGCGATTATTGCCGATGCAAATTGCACGAAAACGTGTCTCTTGCTCTCGGTGGTGCTCCTTGCAGGCAGTGTTTTGTATGAACTCTTTCACATTGGTTGGGCTGATGCCGTCGGGTCGCTCGGCATTGCCTGGTTTGCCTGGAGGGAGGGAAAAGAGTCGCTCGAAACCGCCCGCACCGGCAAACTTGGCTGCTGCTGTGGTGGGAGCTGCGAGGCGTCGTAGAGGGGTTATGATGATTATTTTGTAACTTTGCAAATTCGAACAGAGAGGCGTGCCTTTTTGAGTTTATTCCAAGCTGCTACTGAATCGGAATGAAGATTACAGAACTCATCCATCAACCGGAAGGCCGCAGAATCGAGTTTAAAGGGTCACTGCCAACGGTTTCCGACCTTGCCAAAACCATTGTGGCATTCGCCAACGATGCGGGCGGAGAGCTGTTTATCGGGATAAAAAATGAGCCGAGAGAGATCATCGGTATTGCAGAAGATGATGTCATTGCCCTTGAAGAGCAGATAAGCAATCTCATTCACGCCCACTGTTATCCGATCATTATCCCTGAAATCTCTTTCCATGGTATAGAGGGCAGGCGATTCATCAAAGTCCAGATTTATCGCGGCAGCAATCTTCCCTATTACCTCAAATCAAAAGGCAAAGTGGCTGGCACCTACATTCGTGTCGGCTCCTCCAATCGTCCTGCTGATGCTGAAATCATCGCATCACTTGAACGGCAGCGCAGGAATATCTCGTTCGACAGTGAGCTGGTGCATGACAAACCGCTTGCCGACATCTCTCTTGAACCATTTCAGGAATTTTTCAGGGAAAAAACAGGCGAAGCATTGAATGACGCAACCCTGCGAAAACTGGAATTGCTGAAAGATTTTCAGGGCTCACTCTTGCCGACGAACGCCTATGTTCTTTTTTCCGACAGTCAGGTAAAACAAGAGCTTTTCCCTTACGCCAAAATTGAGTGTGCCCGGTTTAAAGGGAGCTCTTCTCACGAGTTTCTTGATCAGAAAACTGTCGATGGAAATATTGCTGTTCAGGCTGAAGCTGCATACAATTTTGTGCTCCGTCACATCAACAGGGGAGCAACAGTAAAAGGTGTTTACACGGAAAGCCGCTGGGAGTATCCTGTGGTAGCCATCAGGGAAGCTCTTCGCAATGCGGTTGTTCATCGCGATTACTCTCTTGCTGGCAAAGATATCAAGGTCGCCATATATGACGACATGCTCGAAATCACGAGTCCCGGCAACTTGCTTCCCTCCATCGACTTTAATGAAATGGATGCCCGCCAGTCCGATATCCGCAACAAGGTTATAGCGCCTGTCTTCAAAAAGCTTGGAATCATTGACCAGTGGGGTAATGGCTTGAAGCTTATCGCTGATGAACTGAACGCGTATCCTGAAATAGAGTTCAAATGGTTTGAAAAAGGGCTTCAGTTTCAGGTTCAGTTTTTGAAAAAGGATTACAGGCCGGATGGAGCCTCTACGGTAATGGAAGAGTGTGGCCGGGAGCAAGTTGGCACCAGGTTGGCACCAAGTCGGCACCAAGTCGGCACTAAGTCGGCACCAAGTCGGCACCAGGTTGAAATCGTCTTGAGTTCATGCGAAAAACTTGCGACGATTCAGCAATTGATGACGATTATGGAGTGGAAAGATCGAAGCAAGTTCAGGGAAAAATATGTCACACCGCTTTTGAAGGAGAATATTCTGGCAATGACTATCCCGGAGAAACCGACCAGTTCCCGTCAGCAGTACTGCTTGACCGAAAAAGGCAGGCGATTTTTGGCGGATATTAAAGCGACTTCATAAATATCGCATTTCATTATGGTGTGTGCAGATAATCTGGAATCCGACAGATTTGCTCCTGTGTTGCCAGCGAAATTGTTCGGACTTTTTTACACAAAAATGTTTGTAACTTTCAAAAAATGAAAGTATCATACATGAATGCAAACGATCACAGAAAAGTTGATGCACTCTGGTCTCGGGCACCGGGTGGTATCGCAGGCTCAGTTGGCTCGTCTGGTTGATGGTACTCCCCAGCGTCGCTACAACCTCGTCAATCGTGCCATGCAGCATGGCGAGTTGCTGCAATTGCGGCGCGGTCTGTACCTGCTTGCACCAAACCTGCAAAATAGTTCGCCCCACCCTTATGTGCTTGCCCAGGCCCTGCAACCCGGTTCATACATTTCAATGGAGACGGCACTGAGCTTTCACGGCTGGATTCCCGAATCGGTGCCGACCACTCTTTCGGTGTTACCCGGGAGGCGTCAGTTGGTGGTGAATCACCCATTATTGGGGCTTTATCGTTTTTATCCTCTGGCACTGCACTGCGGGCAGTTTTTGCAGGCGGTCGATCGGCACATTTTTTCCGGTCAAGTGGCTTTAGTAGCACAACCCCTGCGGGCGCTGCTTGATATGCTCTGTTTTCGCAAACTTGGAGTGACCGACATGAAAACGCTTACAGCATCCATGCGCATTGATGACGAGTTGTTCGATTCTGTTAATCCAGCCACATGGGAGTTGATGCAACAGGTCTATCTGCACAAACGCATGAGGGAGTGCATTCAGTCACTCCGCCGCGAGGTGGCCAGATGATTGAACTGCTTCGCAGGCGTCTGCAACACTATTCGCTGACCAATGCCGTACAGGAGGAACAGGCAATCAAGGAGATGTTGCAGGAGGTTGCGCTTTATGCCCTATGGCGAGCAGAATTCTTTGAAAAGGCGGCATTTCAGGGCGGCACTGCTCTGCGTATCCTGCATGGGTTACCGCGTTTTTCAGAAGATCTGGATTTTATTCTATTGGCGCCAGATCAGTCATTTCACTGGTCGTTCTATTTCGATTCGCTTACTCAGACGATGGCAGAGTTTGGTGTGCATTGCGAATTGAGCGATCGCAGCAACATGAACAAGGCAGTACGTCAGGCTATGATCAAGAATGATTCCATTGGGCGGCAACTTGACCTGTCATTTTTTGATTCCGACAAACAGCGTAAACTTCTGGTCAAGCTTGAAATTGATACCAGCCCGCCTGCCGGGACGGGTACAAGTTGGCACTATCTTGATTTCCCCCTCGACTTTGAAATCTGTGCGCAAGATTTACCCAGCAACTATGCACTTAAACTCCATGCACTGCTTTGCAGACCCTACCTGAAAGGTCGCGACTGGTTTGATTTTACCTGGTATTGCAAGCAAAAGATCAAGCCAAATCTGCCACACCTTGCCAATGCCCTGCAACAGTTTGGGCCGTGGGCAGGAGAGAGCCTTGCGATTGATGCCTCATGGCTGGCAAGTGCCTTGACCGAAAAAATAAAGAGTATTGAATGGCCAAAAGCTGCGCAGGATGTCGCTCCTTTTCTTTCTTCCACAGAGCAGCCAAGCCTTTCATTGTGGAGCGAACGTTTCTTTGTCGACAAAATCAGCAAGCTGGTGCAAGCGATTGCGGGAGATGGGTAAAGAGGTTAAAAGTAGATCAAGGATGCCGAAGTCATTGATAACCGGTTGCTGAATTTGCGGTTTGAGTCGGAGAATCTGAATGTAAGAAATGCGGTACTATTGACGGTTGAGTTATATTCTTTCAATGAGAAATGGCAGCCGAATCTGAAGCGACCATTGCGAAGTTGGAGCCAGAGGAAGGAACATGACTCTTGTCATCAAAACCCCGGGCGCTCTCTACGATGGACAACGGTTTATTGCTGGGCATAATTTTTGCACAATGCGGTTATAGTAGAAAAGGAAAAAAGCTATGGCAGTGTATTCCTTCCTTGATCTTGCTCAGGAGGTGCTCAAGGAGACCACAAAACCTCTGACGTATCAGGAGATCTGGCAAATCGGAAAAGAGAAAAAAATCAGGACATCCGGCAAGACACCCTGGAACAGCCTTGGAGCGCAACTCTATGTAGAAGTGCGGGATAATGATAAATCTTCTTTTATCAAAGTTGGTCGACGTCCGACGCATTTTTTTCTGAAAGGACGTGAACGCGAGCTGCTCCCGGATACCGTGATTACAATCGAAAAAGAAGAGATCTGCCAGAAAGTCAAATCGACGACCTACCACGAGCGGGATCTTCATCCTTTGCTGACCTATTTCGTCTATACCAACTCCCTGTTCAATCGTGGACGATCAATTTTTACAAAAACAATATTTCACGAAAAATCTCTGCGTTCTGGTTGCAATGAATGGATTCATCCCGACATTGTAGGGTTTTATCTGCCCCTCGACGACTGGCAACCAGATGTCATCGCATTCAATCGGCTCTCCGACAACAATTCGCTTCGCCTTTTTTCCTTTGAGTTAAAGAAGAGTCTCACAAAAGCCAATTACAGGGAATCATATTTTCAGGCGGTTTCAAACTCCTCCTGGGCTCATGAAGGGTATCTTGTCGCTATTGATATTCTCCAGGATGATGAGTTTCTTTCAGAACTCCAGCGCCTTGCCTCATCCTTCGGGATTGGTATTATTCAACTCGACCCGGTCGATATTGACAGCTCCAGGGTTCTTTACCCTGCACGCCAAAAGGAGACACTTGACTGGGAAACTGTCAATAAACTGTGTGAGCAGAACTCAGACTTTGAGGAGTTCCTTAAAGCGGTCAAGATCGACTTTGAGTCAAAGCGGTTTCACAAAAATGAGTATGATAGTGTTGTCAAGGATATCCGAAGCTACATTCGCGAAAAATTAAAGATTGAACAGGAGTAATTGCCTACAAATAGAGAAGGAGTGAAAATTCAGCGGTTGGATTATCTTTTTTCCTGCTCAGTTGCCATCGATCCACTCCGGCATACCCGTCAGCACATAGCGCGGTTTGCCAGTTCCTATTTGCGTCATCATGACCTTGATTTTTGCTGATTGATGCAAATGGGCATTCAGCTCATCACCGTTCAGGATAGCCGGGCCTATCTTGCCTCGTATCACCTCACCGTTGTCGGTCAGCCTGAACTCAAAAGAGTATTGTCAGGTAACGGCAGCGCATTGCGGCGCCACCGTCCCTTAAGAACCGTGCGTGCGACTTTCACCGCACACGGCTCAAGCCTCGACAAAGGCGCCGTCAGGCACCCAGCTCCATCACGTTATTGATTGCTTCATCTGTTTCTTACGAGCAGCAAAATACTCATTCCACACTGGATCGTGTGGATTAGCTCTTGCTCTGATTTTGACATGCCGCCGGATTGGTGTATCAGCTTCAATGATGAGTTTTTCCTCACCATTTTTCTTTTTGGCAGCAAATATCCAATTTCGATTTCCACGGGTTTTGAAATAGTTGTTCATTACCCATTGAGAGCTTTTCTTTGGATGTCGTCGCTTTGCCCATGTCCAGAGCATTGACCAGATCTGTGAGTCTGCCCAAGCAAAGACGTCTTTAGCAACAGCATGCCGGTGATAGTTCGCCCAACCACGAAGAATGGGGTTGAGGAGACGTATGAGGCTCACCTGCGGTGTTGTTTTGTTTGTCTTGATGATTTCCCGCACCTTGCTTAGGTGTGCTGTAATGTTCGCTTTCGCCGGTTTGACGAGTAGCTTTCCGTTGTACTTGCGGACATTCCAGCCAAGGAAATTAAATCCTTCCGTGATATGCGTCACTTTGGTTTTCTCCGGTGAGAGCATGAGTCCCCGTTTTCCGAGAAACTCGATCAGTACCGGCATGACCTCTTGTTCCAGCCACTCTTTCGAGTTGCCTGTGATGACAAAGTCATCGGCGTACCGCACCATGTGCATTTTCAGGCCTTGTTGTTTGGCTCGCGGGAATGCTGTTGCGAGCGCCTTTTCAAGACCATCAAGCGTCATGTTTGCCAGAACCGGGCTGATAATACCGCCTTGTGGCGTACCTGCTTCTGTAGGAAAGAGCTTGTTATTAAACACAAATCCTGCCTTGAGCCATTTGCGGAGGATTGAGGTATCAACTGGTATGTTGTCGATCAGCCACTGATGGCTGATAGCATCAAAGCATCCTGCAATATCGGCCTCAAGTACCCATTGTGCGGAATCGTGCTTGGCGAGGCAGATGAAACATTGTTCTGCCGCGTCTGCTGTTGCCCGCCATGGCCGGAACCCATACGAGTTGCCGTCTGCGGTGGTTTCCGCGACAGGTTCCAGTGCCAGAAGGTAAAGAGCCTGCATGGCTCTGTCCTTCATTGTGGGTATGCCGAGAGGTCGAGTTTTGCCGTTTTTCTTCGGAATGAGAACTCTCCGAAGAGGAAGAGGTTTGTAGCCTCTCCGCTTCAGCGACGCTACCGCATTGGCCTTTGCTTTAGGAGTTTTCCAGACTATGTTATCAACGCCGGGAGAGTGTTTCCCCCGGTTTTCCGTTACCCGTTTGACAGCAAGAGCCTTGCCGCTGAACGAGTGGGTCAGCAGCCACTGCAAAGCTTTCACCTTGCCGTAACGGCCTTCCAATGTTGCCTTTACAATCCGAGCCTGAAGCCTCTTGACCGCACGTTTGACCTGGAACCAGTTGATTCCTTGCCAGCCACGATCGGAAGGCGCACATACAGTGTTTGCTGTAACCATTTGCATTCATTCCTTCTGCAAAAAGGTTCTTCAAGTTTCATGTAAAGCGAGACCCCGAGGAAGTCTGCCCGTTTTCACGGAGGGTGATGTTGCAACCCCTGTCCATCCCATTACAGGATGGCATTCGCTTTCTCCTCGATCCTTTACCCGCAGCATCATGGTCGTTCCTTACGGTTCGATTGCCCGGATAGCCGGGCGATACTACGGGCTTACCGTGTTCCGCGTAATGAACATACGAGTGAGTTAGACTCCATCTATCCACCGGTAAGAATGTCTGGCCGTGTAAAGGCAACGCCAGAATACCTGTACCTTCCTACGTACCTTTTGGTTCAAGTGTTCCAGTAGCTTTCACTTGTCACACTTTACGGTAGTTATGATGGTTCACATGTGTTAGCCATGTCACTCTCTCCCTTGCCCCTCTCCGCCTGCTACTGGCAGATTCGGCTTTCCCTCACGGGCTTGCCTACAGTTATCTGCGGGTACGTTTTCCGGCAGCTTCACACAGGCTGATTACTCTGCCTGCATGTGCCAGTGGGAGCAGTTGACGGCACAACTGGTTCAATAAACAGTTCGATCACGCGACTTCACGTCGCACCCGGTGAAAGTGTACCACTGATTCCGGGCGAAAGTGTACCAGCTTATAAAAAAGACCTTCGTAGATTTGATAAGGCCGGTTTTTCATGGCATCAGACAAAGTACTTCGCTTGATATCTTCCAGCCCAAGGTGATACCATTTGTTAGAATGAACGCCAAGGCTCGTCTGAATCGCTCGTAGACTGTCGTGACCAGCAATCTGGGCAAACAGCAAAGTCACCAATTGCTGCCATCCTGTGTAATACTTGGTGTAATGGTTGCTTCGATACTGTTTTTCGAGTTTTTCAAATTCATATATTGGAAGAATTTTTAGCAACTTCCCCATAATCGTTGTAATTTGCCTCATGGTCTGAAACTCCTTGTAAACGTTACTGATATCAAAGGTTTGGTCACTTTTAATATTGCTGTTTTTCAAGTCGTTTCAGACCGTTTTCATTTTTTTACCGAACGCTACTGATTCTCACTATAATCAGCGGAGAGCCGATCACTAATAGCTTTACCAGTTGGCCTTGTAACCCGCCCGATAACAATGCTCGCCTTTTTCCCTTGATATTTTTCGGGGTGAGGCTTTCGCCCACAACGACTCCCCGTATTTCTGATACGCTGATCATCAGGCGCATTGTCGCATAGTTATCTGTTATGAAAATTGTGTAGAAGACAAAAAAGCAATATTATTTTCGATAATCGCTCGACTATCTGTTGGGAAATCATTGCTATTAAAATAATCAATAGCTGATAAATAATATTCTAATGCTTTATTTTTGCAATCAATCAATTCCTTTTCTTCACCGAGATCATTCATAAGCAATACGACTAGCTTGCCCATGTAAGTATCACCAATATTTATAGAAAGCAACGAATCAATATTGGGCTGATCGCAGGTTAAAATACTTGTATCTGTATTAGTAATAAGTTGAATGGCCTCATCATACATTTTGAACGAATTATATAGCCTAATGTAATTACTGAAAACAGTCATATTAAGTAAAGAAAACACTTCTTTGAACTTATCTAAATAATTTTTTGCCTGGTCAAAATCAGCTATTTGTATAAAAAAATCATATTTATCGAAGTAAATATCACTTAGTTTAACCTTGGCAAATCTTAAATCAGACTCATAGTCTTCATCGCCAAAAACCAGTTTAAATATCTTTTTTTTCTCCTCCAATATTTTTATAGCATCTAAATACTTTATTTCAGAAATATCAAATTTGTTTTCATTATATTTAACATTTGCTTCTTCAAGAAGTTGACTGTATTCTTGTATAACCTCACCTATATACAAATCAACTTTCCTGTAAAGCGAAGGGTTTTTGTCTTTTAACTCAAGTTGCTTTTTGTAAACCTCACCTATATACAAATCAACTTTCCTGTAAAGCGAAGGGTTTTTGTCTTTTAACTCAAGTTGCTTTTTGTAATATGAAACATTTTGCAAATCTTTTGGCAAGCCAAGTAATACAAGTGCCCAACTATCAAGATCATCAATAACTTTTTGAATATCTGTTATTGCCCCTCCATTTTTCAATTTTGATAAGTAATCAAAATACTCATGTGGGTTATTAAAATCATCATCCAGAATAGATTTACCAAAAACTATTTCTTCATTTATTTTTATAGGAACATCAGCAACAAACTTAAATGGAAATAATTCTTTAAATCTCTTTAAACCATAAAATTCTTTATGCGTTCTATCGATTATAAAATCAACTAATTTATGATTAGCATATTCTTCAAGATTATTATAAAAATTTTGCATCTTTGTGATTGTTGTTATATCCCTTAATTTTTCTATGCAAAAAACAGATTTCAATTGGTAAAATATACTATCGTCTATATCAATAAATTTAGCAAGCATCTCAAGAAAATAGTATTTGTTAATACTAATCAACGTTACATACTCCTCAAAAGACTCGATATATTTTTCAGCAATAAAATATAAACGAGCAAATAATTCATGTAATCTATTATCATCATAGTCAAACACCTTACTTTTCAATACATCGATAGTATTACAAATTTCAGATTTTTCGATTTTGTGATTTTCAGTACCAAATTCTTGAGTTAAAAAAACTATTTGAGAATAAAGTAAACTCCAAAGTATTGGCCGGCTTAACATTTGACTTTTTAAATATTCAGCCAGCTTGAATAATTTTACATTATCTAAATAAAAATCCAACATATTTAAAATCATAAAAAGATCTTGCAATATTTCTTCCCTTTGAATCTCATTAAACAATGAATCAAACCTGAAATAAAAATCAAGCAATATTCTAACAGCTTCTTTTTTAAGATTAACTGATTTTTTCAAAAGATAATCTTTAATTTGTTCATCAGTTTGGATATTAGAATCAATTTCAAGTGTCAATACAGTGGGAGAACAATATGTTGGTAAATCTGATGATAAAAAATTATTATCTATGTACATGCCGGCCTTCATATATGTAATTGATAAGCCTTTATATGTATCAATCAATAAATCGAAATTACTGTTAACTCCTTTTTTCTCTAATTTATTAATAAGCATTTCCCATTTTTCAATTGATTTATTGAACTGAGAATCTGAATCAAAGTTAATAGCATCGTTATAAAGAATAACTACCTCTAATTCAGGCGCAAGTTCAATAATTTTTGTGTTTATTAGGGTACACTCTTTTATATTTTTAATATTATGCGAAAGTCCTGTAGAAATCCAACCCAACTCTTTTACCCCAATCCCCTCTATTTTCCCAATTTCATTAATATGTATTGTATCATATTTTTTCTTTGCAGCTCCAGAAACAAATTTTTTCAATTTCTCTCTCAAATTACAATGGTCTGATTCAACTGACTCATTTATATACTTGGAGTGGTAATTGGTTTTATTTTGTGTGGTTTGTTCGTCAAAACGATCTATTCGCCTTGCTATTGAGTTAAAAAGATATTTATCTATTTCATCAAAAAACAAATAAAACAACTTAATACCTATCTCATCCCATAGTTTTTGATTAGAAAGTGCTTCAGCAATTCGGATTGACTTAAAGAAAGTAAATTGCTTTATCATATTTTCATACAAAACCCTATCCTTTTTATCCAAATGCAAAACATAATCTTGATAAAAAGGAATAATTTGTAACATATATATATCACAAAAACATGTTATAACTTTTTTTATATCAATATCAATTTCCTTGTTAAGCACTTTTATATCATATGCGGTCTGTACAAGATTTTTTACTAAATCACCGTCTGTGAATTCTGATAAAATAGCTTGTCTTATGTGTTCATAGTCTGTCAAAGCCATTCCAGTTTCTGTAATAATAACAGCAGAGCATAACCGCAAAAAACTTTTTGCAATTTGATACTTATTATTACTTCCAAGACCTTCCGCAAGTTCCATCTTTGTTACAACAAATAGCTCATAGCCCTCTATTTTAGGTATTTCTCTACTCGAAACACCTAAGTTTTCAATAATTTGCTGACCAAATATTGTTTTCCCAGCCTCGACTTTATATATTTTCAGAAATTGAGATGCTAAATTTCCCCAGCCATCTAATTTTAACTTCTCATGTGGCATATTAGTGTCGATTCCTTTATTGGAAAAGGAATTATCGATCCATATTTTAGTTGGATTAGCAATAACAAGTTTATCTATACGCCTAATTTTATAATTATTTATCTCTTCTTCAATTTTTGGAATTAAATCTTTATACTTTTCAATCATTTCTTTAGTTGATTCTTTAGGAAAAATACATACATCAATATCTGCACCTAAAGGAATAACTTTTTCCTTTACACAAGAACCAACTAATGCAATGGATTTTATTTCAGCCAATCCAATATATTTGTTTATCGTGCTGATAATTTGTTCTTTTTTTTCTGTGAAATCCATGACATTTTCTCCTTTAATTAATTGCTTTTAAATTACCAATTTTGGGATAATATCTTTGAATAAACTTTTTCAAAGCCTGAGATTATTACTATTCTTTGTAATAGTTAACAGTGAAATATGATCTTTATAAGAAAGCTAAGGCCAATAAGAACAATTTCAAATGCAGTTAAATAACTTGCAAATTTAAAAATCTTAAATTTAGTTGTTACTATCCTTGCATTTATAAGTATTATATTTAATAGCGAATCATCAAGTTTAGTTGTTATAAAATTTTCATCACTTTCCTTGAAAGCATTTATAAACAACTCATTATCCAAATATGAAAAGGCTCCCAAAAAATACAAATTAGGTAAAAGGATGGTTTTTTTTCGTTCTTGGGAATTGTGAAGCAATACTAAAACCTAATAATGGATAAAGGGACAAAAACACCAACTATATCTATGATATGATCTCTTATAAGTTGAATGCCATTATCTTTTGACAGTAAAGCAATAACAAAGCCACTATTTAATGCAATCGAGCCACCATGCTTAGCTTCAGCAAATTTCAGCCAATCAATAATATTTGAAAAAATGTATTTTAGTTTGGAATTTGCTTCCATTGTGTAACAGTAGTGTCCGATAAAATATAAAAAAAAGTCTGAAAAAACTTGAACTACAGCGATATTAAAAGTAACAAAATAATTGATATCAGCCTGTCAACTTACACAGGTCATGACCGGTTGAAAGAACGATTTGGGGGGGCATAGAACATCGTGTTCTCCCAAATCGTTTCAGCTTCCATTACCTCGCGATTGTATCTGTCTGGATTAGTACGAATCGTTCAACTCATTTAAAATAGAAGATATAACAGCAATATTATTTTCGATAACAGCCCGATTCTCAGTAGGAAAATCATTACTATTAATAAAGTCTTTAGCCAATAAATAATATTTTAGCGCATTATTTCCGCAATTAATCAATTCATTTTCTTCACCAGAGTTATTATTAATCAAAAAAGCAAACTTACCCGCATAAATATCCCCAATATTTATCGAAAGCCATGATTCTATATTTAGTTTATCGCAAATTAACTTACTGTTATCAGTATTATTTATTAGTTGAACCGCCTCATCATACATCTTAAAAACGCAATACATTCTAATATAATTACTTAAAACAGTCATATGAGCCAAAGAAAATAGATTTTTAATTTTATCCAGATTTTTTTTAGCCTGATCAAAATCAGTTCCCTTTCGAAGAAAAAACTCAAATCTATCGAAATAAATATCACTTAGATAAGCCGTTGCTTCTCTTAACATCGATTTATAATCTTTTTCATCATAAACCAGCAAAAAAATATTTTTTTCCTTTTTTAATATTTTTATGGCATCTAAATATTTTTTTTCTGAAATATTAAGTTTACTTTCTTCGCGTTTTACAACTGCCTCTGCAATTAGTTCTTCGTATGTTTTTATAACGGTTCCTATATACAAACTAACTTCAGCGTACAGTGAAGGATTATTGTTCATTAAATCAAACTGTTTTTTATACTTTTGTGCGGCATTTATACTATATAGACGTTCATCCATAACCAATACAAAAGTCCAGCCATCAAGGTCATTTATAACTTTTTTTATACTATTCATTGTTTCTCCGACTTTTTTTAATGTTGATAAATAAAGGAGATACTCACTTGCGCTATTAAAATCATCATCTAAAATAGATTTACCATACACAGTTCGCCCGTTTAAATTTATACGTACATTGACAATTATATTAATCGGAAATAATTTTTTAAACCTTTTCAGTTTCTCAAAAGAATTATTGTCTTTAAGTAAATCAAACACCCTTTCATTTTCATTAGCATATTCTTCTAAAGCGTTAGAAAAACTCTGCAACATTACACCGACATTTTCTTTATCTAAACCTTCAAAGCTAAATACAGATTTCAATTGAAAGAACACACTATCATCTATAAGAAGAAATTTCTCAAGCATCGTTGTAAAATAATTTCTTCGTATACTAATCAGCTTAGCATATAAGGCGAAAGATTCGGTATACTTTTTTGACAAAAAATATGCTTCAGCTAGCAATTCATATATTCGAATATCATCTCTCTTTTTATCGGCCAAAAAAGACTTTTGGTTTTCCAATATTTCAATAACCTTTCTAATACTTGGATTGCTTTTTCCGCCTTTGGCTATACTGTTTAAAATAATAATTTTAGAATACAACAGGTACATGAATAACGGACAAAGTACCGATTTCTCTTCAATTTGCCTTTTTAAAAATTTGAATATTTTTTTTAATCTTGCGTCATAAACATCATAATTAACTTTATTCAAAATCATAAACAGATTTGATAAAACAGATTCCCTTTGATTATTATTTAGCGACATGTCAAATTTTTCATAGCAATCAAGTAATACTTTAATCGCTTGCTTTTGAAGATTATCTGACTCATTTACTATCTCTTCTTCAGTTTTAATCCTAAATTTCGATGTCAATGGGATATTTACTAATTCGGGACACTTCAAATTGTTTATTTGATACTCACAAGCCTTCATACACGTGATCGATAAACCTTGATAAGCCTCAATTAATTCTTCAAATACTTCAATATTCTGGTCATGTTTTTCTAACTTTTCAATAAGTATATTCCATGTTTCGATGGATCTATCAAATTGATTAGCCTTATCGAAACCAACTGCTTGATTATAGAGCAAATCAACTACTGATTCTGGCACAGCAAGTTCGATTTCTTTTCTTATTGATTCCGATTCATTTACCCCGTTTTTATCATAGGACAATGCCGTAGCAAGAAAATCAAATTCTATAATGAGGCTATTATTACTTAAAACTACATCTCTTATCTCACTATATCTTTTTCTTGCCGCTTTATAAATATATTTTGTCAATTCTTTTTTAAAATTACTAATTTCCAGCTCAATATATTTTTTTGGATTAATTACATATTTCCTTGAATTATTATTCTGTACTGTTTGAGTGTCAAACCGATCGATTTGCCTTGCTATTGATCCGGAAATATAGCCATCTATTTCATAAAAAAATAAGTAATACAATTGAATTCCAATTTTATCCCATAAATCTTGATTTAAGAATGCTTCAACAATTCTGATAGACTTAGACAAAATAAATTTTTTTATCACATTTTTATAAGCAGCCTTATCTTTTTTACCTAAGCCTAAAAGATAATTATTATAATAAGGAATAATTGTGGATATATTTATTTCATAAAAACAAATAATAACTTTTTTAATATCCATATCAATATCCTTATTGAGTGCTTTTATATCATATGCTATCTCCACAATCTCTTTCAGTAAATTACCTTCACAATATTCCGATAAAATTATTTGCTTAATGTATTCGGAATCAGCGAAAGCCAAGCCCGTTTCTGTAATAATAAAAGCAGAACACAACCTCAAAATACTTTTAGCTATTTTATATTTATTATTACTTCCAATTCCTTCTGCAAGCTCCATTTTTGCTAAGATAAACAGCTCATAGCCCTCTATTTTAGGTATTTCTCTACTCGATATATCTATATTTTCGATAATTTGCTCACCAAAAATTGTCTTCCCTGTTTCAACTTTATATAATTTTAAATATTGAGATGCCAAGTGCCCCCAACCATCTAATTTCAGCATTTCATGCGGCGTATTAGTGTCTAAACCATGATCACAGAATGAATTATCAATCCATACTTTTGTTAAATTAGAAATTTCGAATTTATGTGCATCTCTATACTCATAATCGTTTATTTCCCTTTCAATGTTTAATATTTTTTGTCTGTATTTTTCGATTATTTTTTTTGATGGGTTTTTAAGAAAGATACAGACATCTATATCCGCTTCCAAAGGAATAACCTTTTCCTTTACACAAGAACCAACTAATGCAATAGATTTTATTTCAACCAATCCAATATATTTTTTTATTGTGCCGATAATTTGTTCTTTTTTTTCTGTGAAATCCATGACATTTTTTCCTTTAATTAATTACCTTTAAATTATCACTACTGTCCGGTTATAACTCAAATAAATTCAATTGGTTACAGGTATAAGTATCCTGATTTATGCAAGCGGAATTCATAACTAATTGTTTTATATGGACTTTCTCGAACACACTGACACTCAAGATTTGTAGAAATGTGT
>CAILRB010000084.1 GCA_903836465.1 uncultured Chlorobiaceae bacterium | reverse complement strand
TTCAGTCAACAATGATTATAATAAGGTGTTATTACGCTTGCGCTGACGGATTGCCTGAGATTATCTGATATTTTCGTTCTTCAAATATCAATGTAACATATTATTTTATAATCTAATATAACCTTTTCGTTCAGACACTAGTTAACAGTAAAATGTGATCTTGATAAGAAAGCCAAGGCTGATAAGGGCAATTCCAAATGCAGTTAAATAACTTGCAAATTTGAAAATCTTAAATTTAGTCGTTACTATCCTTGCATTTACAAGTATTTGGTTTAATAGTGCATCATCTAGTTTATTTGTTGTAAAATTTTCATCAATTTTCTTGAAAGCATTTATAAACGACTCATTATCCAAATATGAAAGGTCTCCAAAAAAATACAAGTTAGGTAAAGGGATGGCTTTGTTATTCTTAAAAATATTTTTCGTTCTTGGGAATTGCGAAGCAATACTAAAACCTATAGATAGGATAAAGACAAAAACACCAGCTATAACTATGATATGATCTATTATAAGTTGAATGTCATTATCCTTTGAAAGTAAAGCAAAAACAAGACCACTATTTAATGCAATCAAGCCACCATGCTTAGCTTCAGCAAATTTCAGCCAATCATTAATGTTTGAAAAAATGTATTTTAGTTCGGAATTTGCTTCCATTGTGTAACTATTATCTACGGTTAGCAAAAAACAACAAAAAAACTTCCACTTATAGACTAATGTGTTCTATTAAAAGTTGGTAACGATAAAATTACAACCTAACAGAACATAACTCATGAGGTAGAAAGCTTTATTGTAAAAGATACACGGTTTAAGGATAAAAAAGAACAGACCACCAGCACTATCCACCCAACCAATGAACGTTATGCAACAGTAATCAGCACCAGCAATGTGGCCTTGTCGCATACGATAAAACCATTATCACTATACTTTTTGTAACGTTACCGGGAGACTGGCTGAGCGACACTCAATTTCTTTCTTACATTGATGAGATACCTTTGCATCCTGCCTTCCAAAAAATTATTGGTATGGACCCAACAATCATTCTCTTCATTCTTGAAAAGCTGATAACTTTACAGGGATACTGGTTTTGGGCATTGAAAGCAATTACGGGTGAAGATCCTGTGCCTGCTGCCGACCGGGATATGACTCAACATTGGTTGCAATGGGGCGTGAACATGGCAATGGAGCTGATTAAACAGAATTTCCCCAATCTCTGGCATGATTGTAAAATCACCAGTCCGGAAACTATCACTGCGAACGAAGGAAGTTGCCTGCCATTGAACCCGGCTTGCGAGAGGCTTCCTCGCAAATAAATTGGAGAATATCTGGCCGTCCCGTATTTTATCGGAGTGCATCAAAATACGAACCCAACCATCAGGGTACCAGCATCATGACGACGACGACAAAAAGAGAGCAGGTTAGCTTCAAACTTGAGGCTAACACCAAGCGGCGTCTTGAAGCCCTTGCCGCTGCAACCAGAAGAACGAAAACCTTTGTCCTTGAAGAGGCTATTAATCACTACCTTGACCTCAATGAATGGCAGATTAAAAGCATTCAGGAGGGTCTTGAAGATGCCAGAGCAGGCAGGATTATTACTCATGAAACCCTTGTAGCAAAGTGGGAGAGGCGACTTGAAGATAGTCTGGACTGAGAAGGCAGAGAAACGCCTTATGGAAATTGAGGCTTACATCAAGCAGGAGAGCGAAAAAGCTGCAAGAAAAACTGTCTTGAGCCTCATCAACAAGACTATGAAGCAATTAACACTGTACCCCGGAAGCGGCAAGCCTGGGCGAGTTTATGGCACAAGAGAGTTGTTCTTTTCGGATATCCCCTATCTGGTTGTTTATACTGCAGATGCCACAACGGTAACAATTATCACGGTGTTTCATACCGCCCAAAACTACCACTCGTAGTGGCAAGTTACCATCGAACCGGGTAAAATCTGACATTAATGCAGCGGTGAATGAGAGTTATATTGCGGTACTTTCACCGGGATGGTGATCGAGTTCATTGCTTTTTTTGGCATCAACAGATTTCGAGAAGAGTGACGTTTTAGTGTTTTATCGTAGCATCCGAGACTTTTCGATATTCTTGCTGTGAGTCAGAAGAGTATGAAGATGGTTTTGAGACATCGCTATTATCGCTGACCACTTTACCACCAGGCCCACTCACGCCGAACGTCAATTAACAACAGGACTATGGACAAGCAAGCTGGGACACTCCTTCGATAGAGAGCATGATTTAAGAGGTTTATGTGGTGAGATTTACGGCACTGTTGGAGCTGTTATGAAGCGAGTGCTTCCGAGCTTCCACTGAAAGAACGCTGAACGACATGGTTGCGAATAAACCAGATCCCTGCTCACATCTTGCTAATGGTCGCTTCTTTTGGTAAGTTGCATGAAATTTAGACTAAAAAACAAACACAGCAACAATCGCAAAATCACTCCACCGGAGCATCCATGTCGAAAGCAGATGAACTGAAAAAACATCTTCAACCAGGGCAAGTGTACCGTCGTTCGGATTTGGCGAAATGGTCAAAGGCTGTTGACCGCAATATGCAGCAACTTGTCAAGCAAGGGGAGCTGCAAAAACTTTCTGGAGGTGTTTACTATTGCCCGCAAACAACAGCATTCGGGGATGCGCCACCTGAAGATGCCGCGCTGGTTCGTGCCTTTCTTAAAGACGACCACTTTTATATCGCCTCCCTGAACAGCTATAATGCTCTTGGCGTTGGCACCACGCAGCTCTATAACGAGAAGTTGGTTTACAATTACCGGCGTGACGGGCAGCATACACTCAATGGGCGCTACTTCTATTTTTTGAAAAGGCCGCGCTTTCCCTCTGAAAGTACCTTGGAGTTTTTGATTGTGGATCTTGTGAACAATATTCATCTCCTGGACGAGGACAAGGAGCGCATTCTCAGAAATGTTGCCGGTAAAGCTCGAAGTATGGATCAATCACAACTGATGAAGATCGTTGATCGTTATGCAGGTTCAAGAGCCCGAAGCTTTTTTGAAAAACTATTCATTGCTGACAAGATGAGCCATGTCGCCTGAAATATATCTCCATGAACACCATGATTTTTCTGATTTGATCAGAGTTGTGGCGGGTGAGCGCAGGATAGATCCTTATTTGGTTGAGAAGGATTATTGGCTTGTGCACTCTCTTTATGGGCTCCAAAAAGCCGGATACGATTTTCAGCTTAAAGGAGGAACCTCTCTCTCCAAGGGGTACGGCATTATCCACCGTTTCTCCGAAGATATTGACATTCACATTGTTCCGCCTCAGAGCGTGCCAGTCCGGACATCGAAAAATCACGACAAGGAGAAGGATCGCCAAAGTCGCAAGGATTTTTATGATTATTTATCTGCCAGCATTCGTATTCCCGGCATTGTCCAGGTCGAGCGGGATATCATGTTTGATAGTTTGCCGAAATATTTTAGTGGCGGTATTCGCCTTTATTATGATGCCAAATTTCCGTCGGATGGCAGCGCCAAAGAGGGGGTGCTGCTTGAGGTGGGGTTTGATGATATCATTCCCAATCAGCCGATGGACATCAGTTCATGGATGGTAGATTTCGCCTTGGAAAAGCATGTTGATGTCATTGATAACAGGGCGTAGCAAATTCGATGCTATCATCCCGGCTATACCTTTGTGGAAAAGCTGCAAGCGATTGTGACGAAATATCGTCGCCACCAGGATTCAAGCGACGAGTTTCCTTTGAATTTTATGCGGCATTACTACGATATTTTTTGTCTGCTGCAGAATGAACAGGTGCAGGCATTTATCGGTACCGCTGAGTACTTCGAGCAGAAAAAGCCTGTAAAGCCGGAACCAATTGCGGATAAATCGCTCAATTCAGGAAAATAGCCTGAATAATTCATGATAGCCACAAAAATCGAAATTTTGAGTAAAAAATGGAGCTGTTCATGGTTGTGGTCAGGTAAAAAATGTCGTTATCGCAAATGAAGCCACTTGCAGGTGCTCATAACTGACTAAAAACAGCGCTGAACGGTCTAAAAAAGCGGACTATACTCCACAGTGCTTGTACCCGTCCCATGTGGCAAGTGAGTCTTGCTGCGCTGGAGTATAATATCTGAGTGTTCATTCTGTTGTCAATTGTCGCCTTACGACATAGCCGGTGGAGGCCAAGGCTGACGACGCAAATGTTCAAAGATTGCCAGACATTTTGAGAGAATCCACTTGTACGGGTACGCCGTAGGCAAATGCACACTGATCTTTGTTTTCCGCTCGATAATTCTTGCGCCTGTTTTCAAAAGTTTCAAGCGAATAGTGTCAAAGGTTGCCGTAGCCATGCTGGTCCCCGTGAGCATGTTGGATCGGAAACTGTGCAGCAAAACATAAGCTGCTGAATGCAAAAACAGCCGGAACTGATTGGCCAGAAAACGGTGACAGGAGGTACGGTCGCTTTTCGTGTAAGTCTTGTGATCTTTTATATATAGTTCAT
>CAILRB010000083.1 GCA_903836465.1 uncultured Chlorobiaceae bacterium | reverse complement strand
GATCAGCAGACGGTTCAACTGGTTTTGGACCCCGTTTGGCATCAAACAAGCTCGATGCCTGTTCCTGCAGTTCTTTCTTCCACTTGCCGACCTGAACGGGGTGTACTCCAAATTCCTGACCGATTTCATTCAGCGTTTTGAGCCCTTGAATAGCCTCAAGCGCCACCTTGGCTTTAAAGTCACTGCTAAAAATTTTTCGTGTCTTTTTTGTCATTACCTGCTCCGTTTGGGGCAAGTTAACAACTTAAACCACTGTCTAAAAATCGGGGTCCACTATAGCAGCTTCAAAATATGGATGATAAAAATCCAACAAAGAATCAATTGCAAACAGCAAACCCCATCACTCCTCTTCCAAATTTAAACCCAATTGTTTGGCTGCTTCCTTTGCAGATTTATACTGCTGTTTACCCTCACCAAGAGGGCTTCCTTCAGAAGATTTGATCTTGAATTTCACCTCTATTTCAATTTTATTGCCGTTCATAGCGAATGGAGTAATAAAGTAATTGAATAACTCTGTGTATTTCTCAAGAGGTACTTTTCCAGATACAGTAATTGATTTGAATTGTTTTACTGCATCGGTTCCTGACAGAATTGTTACCGGAACTTGCCCGTCATCTTTATCATTTACCACCTCAGGCGAAAATAGATTACCGGTAAAGAGTTCCGATCTTGTTTGTTGTGGTGGAGGTTGCAAACTCTTATCTACCAACCAGTAAGAGCTTTCATTCACATCAAAGAAGGGGACATTCTCCTTGAAGAAAAAACTGGTAAAGCTATTCCCATCACCTGATGCAATACAGAACTCACCATTCATGCAGTAACGCAGAATACTTTTGGCTACGGCCTCACTTCCCGTTATCATCGGCTTGTCATCAAAACGAAGAAAAGCCTCATAAACATCTTTGACCTTGATAGATTGCTCAGGATTAGGATATAACTGATTACTTTTTAAAGTATTTAAGCCAACTGATTCCAGCAACCAGTCCTCTTCCTTGAGTAAGGCAATGACGTTGTTATTGATCTGACTGTCCAGGGAGTCCTTAAACTGTTTCAGCATCAAATGTTTAATCCCAGCCTTTACGGAATGCTTCACCAGAATGGAGTACGCTGAAACCAGGGAGACATCAGCCTGTTTGCTCGCATCCTCAATTCTTCTGCGGATCTCATTTTTTTGGTCACTGGTTAACTGGGTGCTGTATTCGATGCTGATCTTTTGGCACGCCAGATAATTCTTGATATCGTCCTGTAGTTTACCAATACCTATTTCAGAACAGACCAAAAACAGCATGGTGTTTCTATAAATCCTTTCACTGTTCCCTTTTTTTGTCGCTAATTTTTCAATAACAGTTTTTGTTGTTCCATTGACATCATTGGGATTGGCCAAGTACTTGGGACTCAGAATCACCAAGGTCGGCTTCATCTGTTCAGGAATATCTTCAGATGGATTTATCAGAACATTGAACAACTGAACCATTCTGGCTTTCTCCGTGACACGCCTTATAATTTCAGCAGTTGTTACCTCTGGGCTTTTCACATCGCCCTTAGCCTGATTTATCAGAATGTTGATGTTCGGTGTTGTATCAAACCAAAATCGCTTTTGCCCTGCACTGCTGTAATAGAGATAATGGGCACTCTCTTCCATTTTGTCCAATGCGCCATTAATATCGTTGTGACTGAAACTCTCAGGCTTTACCATGCAGAGCTTCAGCTCATCCATACCAACTCCCTTGTTTTGCCCCTTTGAGCCAAACGTCCCTAACAGGATGGTGGCAGCAATCCCTTGGGTAATATTGTACTTACCCAAGCCCTTGAGATTATTGTCAATGCGAAAAGCATTGGAGGAGAAGCCTGATATATCGGCGTTGATGACAGAATCCCAACTTAACCCATTGAGAATCGTAATCTGACTGGTAAGAGCTTCGAGATTGGAGAGAACAACATCGGACGTATGAATGAGTAATTGGCTTCCGGTTAACGAGGCTTGGCGTCTCCACAGGTCGGAAACAATCGTCGCCAAGATTCTCAGGACTCCTCTTGTCCGTTGAAAATATGGATTGCTTGCCCAGCGTAAGCGGAACATGTCGATCAGTTCAGGATGAAAGGGATAAGATTTTTTCATCCGTTCCCTATAGTCTGATTTTATCGCGTAGTCTGGAATATCATGAAACAACGATTGATAAAGGATGGCATAGGATGAAATCACTGAATCTCTTTCCTCTTCACTTCCCAGGTTTTCAAACAATCTTCTTCTCACCACTTCAAAAATCTCATCATCCTCTACGGGCTTCATATAGGAACCGACTCTGTTGATACGGTTTTCAAGAGCCGTCAGAATCTGGGAAGAGACAGGGGACGCAGCAAGCTCCTGTGCACTAATTGGCAAGGTCGCTACCAAAACACAGTGGTCTGAGCCTGACACCGCCTCGGTAAGTTCCTGCATAAAACTCACCGTTTGATCACTAAGGTTTGAACCTTCAATCCCCACGGCTGACGCACTGACACAGTAATCTGCTAACTCATCAATCAGAATCAATGCAGGCTTGCATCTTTCCAAAACAGATTTGAACATTCCCTTTGGTGCAACTCTTTTTTCATCGTTAAGCCGGATTATCTCGTATGCTTCTCTGCCACCCAATTGGTAAGCCAGTTCACCCCAAAGAGTTCTGATGTGTAAACCATCAACTGTTCTGCCTTGAACAGGATCATTGGTAGAATTGGTAAATACAGCGATATGAGCTGAAGTAAATGCCGGTTCTCCAGTGATAGCAAGGAGTTCTCTGGTATATGGGTTTTCTGTACCCTTATTTCCCAATTTTGCCAAGTGATAAAGGCAAATAAGAGTATGTGTTTTACCTCCCCCAAAACCTGTCTGAAGACTGATGGCTCTGTTCTCGGCATCCTGTCCACCATTCAGGCCTTGCACCACTCTTCGGGCAATGTTCTTGAGCCCAGAAGTGAAGAAGGTTTTCTGAAAATAAATTTGTGGATCACTATAGATTGCACGGCCCTCACCAGATGCAACTTCCGCAAGATTTGCGGCAAAAATGGATTCATCCAAGTGACCATCCTGAATGTCTCTGTGTGGAGTTACATTTTTAAACCAAGGCAACATTGGTCAAGAAATTAGGGTTGGTATTCAAAATTCAGTTCCGTTTGCTGGTGTTCTGACAGTGATGCCGTTTTGCTCTCCCTTATCAGGCTATCCTTATTGCTTAACAAGCTGATGGCTTGTTTATGGTCTTCACAACCGGCAGGTAAAACCTCACATAAAGGGGTTATCACCCGCCAGAAACTATTATCAGAACTGGATGCAACTCTTCTGATGTAGTGTAATAATGGGCCACGCGCTCCATTATTCAGAGCCATTGCACGATGCACCTGATCAATCAACGAACTGTTGGGGCTATCACCAATATTTTTATTGGATCGCAGCCTTTCCTGGAAACCACCGAGAGTTTGCTTGTTGCCGTTTTTCAAAAGAATGTGCTCTGTAAACAACTGTTGGACATTGATGTTTAGCCCTATACGGCTGAATTTTGCCGCATCATCAAAATCGCTTTCGCTAAAACTGTAGAGTTGGAGCCAGCCGATGTAGAATTTGGTAAAGTCATCGCCGTCAAAACCTTTGAGCAGGGCATTAAAGGCGCACTCTTTTGTCAGGTCAAGCAATTCAGCTACGGTCACTTCAGTACCATCAGCTTTCTCAACATGCTCGTATTGACCAAATTCACTGACAGCCTTTCCAAAACAAGCAGTGAGAAGATCGGCACCCCTGAAACCCAAGCCATAAAGCAAGTTGACCTCAGAGATAACGGTCTCTTCTATTGCTTTTTTGACTACTTTGAAATCTCCAAAGCCCTGACGCTGTTGCGGTTTGCATGAAACCGTAACTGAAGATTCAAGTGCGGCACCAGCCAATCCAATACTTCGGTTTGCCATCTCGGTATCTATTGGCCAAGAACCTGTAATATTCATTCTGGCGCTCAGGATAGAATTGCAAAGGGTTGTCCAGGCCTCAGTACTTTGATGAGCAAACATAACACTGACAATATCAGAGGTCTGATGTTCAATGGCATCAAATATTTGTGTAAGCTTCCCTTCAAAATGAGCTTTTGCCTTGATTTTGCTCTCTTCATGATGGTGCTTGAGCGCAGTACACTCTTCGCTCTTTGGAGTCTGTGGTGTTGCAAAATTCAAAGGGTAGAGATCACCCAAGGAGCGTTTAAGCCAGACATAAAAGAAATCGCTCAAATCAGCATAGGCAATGGCATCGTAATAGGGTGGGTCAGTTACGACAGAAGTTAAATACTTGTCAGAAAACTGGGATTTATCTCCGCTGGAGGCATTATTACAAACGGAAGGGAAGGGGGTATGACTTTCTGATTCAATATAACGTACTATCCAGTCTAATTGATTGTTCGCACTGCCTGTAACTCCAGAAAATATATTCCCTTCTGGGTAATCAAACATCATGGGGATTGCCTGTTTTGAAAACGGGGTTTCAATTTTTTCTCCGCTAACATGCCAACGGCCAAAAGTCGTTAGTGCAGATGCTATTTTATCAATCCAAATCCCCAAATACGTCACCACTGCCTTTGCATACTCATTGTGTGTGGCATCAAGGGTTTGCTTAAGGTCTTGCAGCTTTTGCAGCAAGGTTTGCATGGCATAGAGCTGTCGAGGAGAGAACATTTGTGACCATTTCTGAATACCCCATCCTCTTCCACTTACCAAATCAGGGATTTTTTTCATCTCCTCGTTAGGAACGAGAACCGAGTTTATAAGCTGTTCGTCAATTACGGCAACGTCTATTTCAGCCGTTGTTGGTAAACGATAAAATTTTCCGCCAATACCATCTTCAATGACAGCAAGCAATTTTTGTTTTAGCAAACCTTGTATGGCTTGCTCTTTTAAGTCCTTGACAGATGTGGCTGACCCACAACAAGGGCATTTTAAACTTTTCCCAGTCATCCAGCCTTCATCATCACATGTTCCTTTTGTTATCTCAAAGTCAATTTGCCGTTCATTGATAAGTGGCTTCAAATAAAACTGCTTGCGTGAGGTGTTCACCAGATAAAATCCTTTCAGCAAAGGTACTTCAGCACGGCAGCTTGGATTGCTGCAAGTACCCACTCTTGCCCAGTAGTAGGCAATAGGTTTTTTCCCCTTCTCATCAGCAGGGTAGAGATGGCCAATCTCCTTTTCAGCCTCCTGCAACAGCTTCTTGGAATAGAATTCAACATCAAATGCCAACCGGTTATTGATGCGAACACCAACACCGGCAGAATCCCCATGCTCAACAATTTTATCCTCTTGTGGTAACTGTAACCATCTCTCCTCTCCGTACCGGGTAAGAAACTCACCTTTGCTGTAAATAATCGGCTTGCCATACTTCTGCGGAAACTCAAGGCTCCCTTTTTGTATGATGTGAGCCACAGGGTTGATGTCATTCCCATAGGTTTTACACCCTAATCGCGCTGCTTCCAGAGGTATGGCTCCACCGCCTGCAAACGGATCGAACACCTTTGGCATTTTATCAAGAAATGCTTCTAAGGTTTTATTCAGCCTTCCTTCCAAAGCATTGACCGTCTCTGAATGAATATGCCTGTCCAGTGTACTGTACAAATTCTGTTCAGCCGCCTTAATGGCACTAAAGTGCTTGTCAAAGTCATCCAGCAGCTCTTGAGCTGATTTACCTGAAGAGGTATTGTGAGCCACCCAAATAAGCTTACGGGCCTTGTTGATGATTGTCTCATCGTTCTTATTGTCCCACTTGATCAAGCTGGAGGGTGATAGCAGCTTTTTTGCAGCAGGATGAGTTGTATGGTGCAACAAATGCTGTTGCATGGCATCAGTGAACTTGCCAATGAACATCTGCAAACGATTACGAAGATTGTCCTCCATTGGATCGTGAACACTTGTCCACGGAATGTCAGTATAAGGTTTGTATGGATCGTAGAGATTTTGAGCTTCCCCTAACAACACATCAACGGCTTCTTTAAACGCCTTCGGGCAGTTTTCATCCAGTGGATCAGGAACAAGACTTGCGAAAACAATAGCACGGCAAACGGGTAGAGGCCTGCGTGCCCACCACAGATGAAGCGTTGAAATATGACCATGCCTTATGGATTTGTCCCTGACACTTTCTGCCGATATCTCTTTTATCGGCATGGCAACTTCAATGAGTTTTTTTGGTAGAGTCATGATGAAACAATTTGACGTCTCCATTCTTCCATAGGGAGAAAATACTGTACACCTTTCGACTTTAATTCAAATTTCAAGGCTTTTGCTGGGTTTTTAATGCAGAACAGCTCAGGCTCACTTTTGCAACCCATAACGATATAGAGCCAAGCGGAATCACCTAACTGACCTAAGCGGTTCATCTCGTTTTCACTCAACATAATCCCGCCTTGAGTCCCACTTCGTCCCTTTACTTCGATATAACGCTTCAACTCATGAGGACTGACACTTCGTATATCATAACCCTCATTATTGGCACTCACGTCGGTTGGAGTCCAGCCCGCATTGATCTCAAAGTCCATAGCTTTTTTCATGGCAATGGCCTCTGCTTCATCATCACGACTCATCCCGTAGTGTCCCTGATACTCCACCTGAGTTAAAGGTACGACATAGGCACATCCCAATATTTCAGGTGCTTTAGGATTGAGCTGAGCCATTAAATCAAGATTTTCCAATCGACTATTTTTTTTGAGGATAAGCTCATTAATGCGATCCTGCTTTTTTTGAATCTTATCCTGAACACGATTATCTCCAAGCAATATTTTGCCTTGGAGGTCTTGAATCTGTATTTGCAAGTCAAGGATTACCTGTGTAAAGGCAGATTCAAGATAGTTTTTACGAGCAGAGGAATCGGTCTGTACATGAGCCGTGGTCTCTTCAAATTGCGGCTCAGTGATATTCATGAAGCTCCACTGTACAACTTCTGCATGATCAATGACTTCTGGAGGCTCAATAGGCTTGGCAAATGCAAGAGGGGGATGCAGGTCAAGAAACTTGGCAGGAGAGGTAATATGAAAATCATTTTCCTTTGTGTTTTTGTACACCATAACCAACTTTTCATCAGCAACACTGTCTTGATCCTTTTTGTGACGGTTGTCAACGATTTGTGACTTCACAAAAAAAGCAAAGTAATCCTCTTTATCATCAGGAGATATCAGGATTGTGCCTTTCAGCATATCTTCCCGGTATGTATTTCTTACCACTTTGACCAAACTGTCGAACAATGGATTTCCAGGGTTGATGTAATGAACCTTCCCTAAATCACCGACATTCTGGTAATCAAGAAACACCTCTTTCTCGAAACAGAATTGAAGTCGCCGAATAGTATCAGCAAAAAGATTGTAGTCAGCTTTTAATGTTTGAGCAATTGCTTCGGGTAGCTTGTCAATTCGATAAATAGATGCACGGACTTCGGTAAACTGTCCGCCAAGATTCCTGAATGCTTTCTCAAAAAACAGACGGATATAGATAGGCTGAAGCCGTTTCTCATCCGAGTTTTCTTTGAGTGTCCGTGCATCCTTAAAGTCAACAGTACTGGTAGCAAGCTTGGTTTTCTGCTCCAGAATTTTCTTAGTGAACGCTAACCGTAGCTGTTCGTCATCCTGAGCAAGAAACTCGTCAAGTGCCGTCTCCTTTCCATTGAATACTGAGTCGATGATGGAATCAAGATTCACATTTTCCAGTACATCCTGAATAACATCATAGACACGGTCATCACCCATACCTTCCCGAATAATTTCGAGCTTGGTAAGCAACCGTTGCAATACATTACCTTCCCTTGTATTGCTTGCCACCATATTAAAAACCAAGACATCCTGCTTCTGACCGTATCTGTGGATACGTCCCATTCGTTGCTCAAGGCGGTTTGGATTCCAGGGTATGTCCCAATTGATCAGTAAGCGGCAAAACTGGAGGTTGATACCTTCTCCTGCTGCATCTGTTCCTATCAAAATCTGAGTGTCAGGCATAGCAAAAGAACATTGCGCTTCCCGTCGTTCATCGACTGACTTTCCTCCATGAATGGTAACAACATTGTAGCCACCACTCTTCGTCAGACGTTCTTCAAGGTAGAGTAAAGTGTCTTTATTTTCGGTAAATATTACAAGTTTTTCGCAATGATCGAGAACACCATTAGACCGCAATAATACCTGAAGTTCCTGAAACTTCTTCTCTTCCTGCTGCCGGTTATAAAGAGTTTCGGCTAAATCAAACAAGGACTTAACTTCTTGAGCCTCCTTCCGAATCTCCTCAACATTCTTGGATGTTGTAAAAAGACGAAACTTTCGGGGGTCAGAAAGAATGTTCTCAAGTGCTTCTCGCTCATCATCTCCGAGTTCTTCAAAATCATTGAGATTCTCAACATCAAAACCCTCAAGCTTGTGACGTTGACTCCACAGGTTGGGGTTTTTACTCAGTTCATCCAAAATACCCTGCAATGCCTTCCATCTTCTTTCCAGAGTGTTCTTGATGGCAAAAATAGAACTCACAAGCCTTCTCTGCATTACCGCTAACGCAAGAGATACGTGAATATTTTTGGATTCCGAAGCCTCCTCTTTTTTCTGAGTGAGATACCTTGTGACAGCATCATACAAGTGTTTTTCTTCTGGAGTAAGCTCGTAGGCAACGGTTTTGGTATAACGTTTTTTATAGAGTGGATTGCCCTCCCAATCTTTCATATCCTCTTTCAGTCTCCGGATAAAAAACTTGTTGATACCGTTATGTTCGACCTCTTTTATTCTGGTTGAGGCAATTTCATCGGTTGCAAAAATGTCTTCATCCAAAAGCTGTAGTAACTTCTTAAACGTATCGGTTCTCCCTCGGTGAGGAGTCGCCGTAAGCAACAGGATATGCTCACATTGCTGAGCTATTTTTTCAGCAGCCTGATACCGTTTGGCTTTGTACACCTTCTTTCCATAATCGTAGGCTGAAAGCTTATGGCACTCGTCAAAGACCACCAAATCCCAATGGCTGCTCTCAAGAACATTCAAAACATCTTCACGAGAAATAAAATCAATCGACGTGATAACTCGTTGGGTTGTGTGGAAAATATTGGGATCGGATGAAAAAATGCTACGATTAACAAGCGTAAAATTGATGTTAAATTTGATCTGCATTTCATCCTCTTGCCATTGCTTGGTAAGTCCTCCAGGCGTGACAATCAGGATGCGCTCAACAAGGCCTCTCATCATCAATTCCTTAATGAGTAAGCCGGTCATAATCGTTTTGCCCGCGCCAGTATCATCTGCAAGCAAAAACCTAATTTTTGGCAAGGGGAGGAGAAACTTGTACACAGCCTCAACCTGATGGGGTAAAGGGTCAACAAGGCTACAGTTTACAGCAAATAATGGGTCGAACTGGTAGGCAGAGTTTATTCGTTCTGCTTCAGCAAATAATGCAAAACGAGTAGGATCACCTTTAAAATTGAATATACCTTCTGCTGTAAGAACTTCAAGTTGTTCAAAAGCTGTCGTACTGATTACCTTCGTATTGGCCTTATTGGTATTGACTCCAGTGTACTTCAATGATACCATTGAGCCCAATAACTGAATCTGGTTTATGGTAACAGGCTCGGTTGGTATGAGGTTTTTTACAATTTGTCCTGGGTGTATGGCATTTTGAATATCGGACATGGGCATTCTACTGAAGGATAAACCAACGGAATCTATGACAATACTCACAAGCACCGCATGGACGCTCATGTATTTCCATTTTGTCAGTTGTAAGACTGCACTTACACAATACAAGAAGCCTTACGTTTTTGCAAATCAACTTGAAAATTTAAGGCGCGGAGATTGAGCATCTCCTGTTGAAGCTCAAGAACGGAAGCTTCGGCCTTTGCTCCTTCTCTCATCATGGTTTATTGTGGTGATCGTTATCTGGAAATGATGCCGTAATAATACCAAAAATAAGCCATTAATTAAAAGCAAATAATGACAGGTTTGGGGTTGGACGCTGCAATCAAAACTCACCCATGTCCGCAAGGAATTACAAGCCGTGGTATAGTCACCTCCGCGTTCAGGCCAGACCATAAGCTGAAGGCTCCTGAAGGGGCGCATTATGTCCCACAAGGGCTGGAGGGCTGTCGCTTACGGGTGCCATGAAACGTTTTCCGTTTATAGCTCTTTGAGCTTGGAGCACCAATTATTCATAACCCCCGAAAAAGGAAGGAAAACATGATCAATACTGACCTACTCAAGACATCCGTTGTCGCATGGAATACCTCGCGAGAACAAAAAATCACTGACGATTTGCTATCGTACCTGACACCAGACTTGGACTTTGCGAAGCTGAAGGGCTGTGATCTCAAAAAGGCCTGTCTGTCTGGTTCGTCATTGTCCACGGCAGATTTACGAAATACCGATCTTGAGGGGAGTGATATCACCCACAGTAGCATTGCGGGTTCCTCGTTCGTCGGTGCCAATCTTACCGCCTGCGACCTGAGCAACTCCGAGATTTGGGGATCAAGTTTTTACAAAGCCACCATGATTGGGTGCAACTTTTCAGATATCCGTCTCAGTATGGGCAGTCTGAGCCAAGCTTTACTTCAATATTCAGATTGGCGCGGGGCTTCCATTGCAGACAGTGACATCAGCTATGCAAGCCTTGACCATGCCAACCTTGAACGAACAATATTCAGTAACATGAAGATGGTAGGCACCGACATGCGCCATGCCACTATGTCAGGGACTATTTTCTGCAATGTTGATTTGAGGAGAGTCAGAGGGTTGGACACTGTGCAGCATAACGGCCCATCCGAAATCACGCTGAGCACGCTTGAAAAATCGGATTGGCAAATCCCAGAATATTTTTTGCGTGGTTGCGGAGTATCAGAGGAAATTATCAAATACATCAACCTCATAGCCCGTAAAAATCAACCCAAGACTTTAGTCTCGCCTGCCTGATTCGATACTGAAGATTCTCCCCTGAGAGCTTCGTGAAACCGTTCAAAGGGGAATATGGGCCATCAACATTGTGCTCCTATCCCTTTTTGAAGGAACTGAACGACACTACCTTCTAAAAATTTCCGTAAGCCGGATCTATTCCGCCGAACAGACAGCCTTCAGATTTAGTCACTGACCGGCCACCGCTCTCCTTGGTGAGCATGAATCGAGAAACACGACCACTTGTATGGTTTTTCTGAAAAGGGCATACGGCGGGGCTATGGCGTGTTTTTACTGATTCACGGCCTTTCTCATCTTGCGGGCATTGTTCGCTGTCCTCGTTTTGCCTGAACTCTGGGCTGCGTACCTGTTTCTTTTAGCGAACGCAAAGAAGGGAAGTGGTTACGGGTTCCTTCACAAGGGAAATCGAATTATTTCTTGTTTACTCTTCAGACAATGACAATCGAATACTCAGTCCTTCATTTTATTTTTAAAAGAGTGATTAGATTTTCACTCTTGCATATAATCTTTCAAGATGTGGTATTCTTTTTTTTGATCGCTCTGGCATTAACTTCCCATCTTGTGCAAGCTGGAATTATGGCCCTTATCGGGGCTCTCACCTCCAGTATCATCTCTGGTTTGGTCGGGACTCAACCAATCCAAGCCGATACTCTTGAGTTGCTTTTAAAACGGTGAGGTAATTACACAAAACATCATAACTGATGTAGAAACTTTCCATAGAGTAACCCTTTTAACAAAATGCAAATGACCATAGAAGAAGCAAAAGCCCAAATGGTAGAAATCTTCACCGAAAATTGGGGTGACGGTGAATTTCATGGTGGCCCGTTTTGGTTCGATGTTATTGAGCGGGCTGACTTCAGGTGCGAGTACTGTGGAGAGGATATCTATGAGATCCACCAGTGGCACCAGTGGGAGGGAGATCACCTCATCCCAAAAAGTAAGGGCGGTGGAGAAGAGTTCGACAATAAGGTCTGCGCCTGCATGAAATGTAATCGTTCCAAAGGAACTTTCGATCCGAGAACGGGTACTGATAAAAGGGACAGAGCCTCCTTGCTGGCAGTAGCCAAAGCTAAAGTGTTACATCGCCTGCGTGACCGAGAACAAAGGTACAAAGACGTAAGGGAAGCTATTGCCGTCATCCGTGCCCATAAGCTTGGAATCTGAGTCATATCCGAATGGGCAAAAACTCAGCCCATCCCCGCCAATACTCTGGATCTGATTTTCAAAAATAAATGAGAGGGAAAATGACCAAGGCATAAATTTCAACACTCACTCAAGAGAGGTTGATGGAACTTCTCCGCTATGAGCATGAGTCAGGATGTTCCCACTGATACAAGTGACTGGAAGGGCTTCGGGTTTCCTGACTGGAAAAAGCCAATCCGGAAGTGGAGTTCAATGCCAATGGCCGGTACTATTCACCTTCAACCTTCATTCACACTTTTTGTATAAATGGCCTTTTTTCTTTTGGTTCTACTATGGGACATACCTTTTCTAAATGCCCTTTTTTTCTTTTAACAGCCTATTTGAAGGCATACAACCAATGTCTTCATCAATGCCTTCAAATTCATCACAAATGCCTTCAATCCAGACTGAAAAGCCTTCAAAAAAGGCATTTGAAGACATACAAAATCAATGTCTTTACAATCCCTTCATCATATAGGATATAGATTTATAGCCTTTTTGAAGGCATTAGGAATTGGTTCAGGGGAGTTTCTATAAAAGGCACTATTACATAATAAACCTCTCCAAAAACTTTTTTTAGCTTTTCAATGCCTTTTAAGGGGGGAATTACCCCTTCTATATTTCATGAAAAAAGATACAGGATAATGCTCCAACCAATCCAGCGCCTCTATGTTTGATGAATGGAATCACAATCGTTTTCCATAAGCAGTTGAAAAGGAATTACCTGCATTCAACACATAAACAGATAACTGTATAATGAACACACCTCACACACCGAAATCGAAAGCTGCCATCAGCCAGTCACTCAGAGGCAATAAGAACCGAGTTGGTAAAGTCCTGTCAGAAGAACACAAGAAAGCCCTCCACGCCAATGTAAAGGGTAATAAATATGGTTGTGGTAAAAGAAGTCCTGAGACTATTGCCAGAATGAGTGCCGCGCAATTGTCACGGTCGGCAAAATGCAAGGCATACAATGAATCCACTGCCACTATCCAACAACCGGTAGTCTTTGTCACGGAATTCAAACTTCAACCCAGCAAATATTTCCTTAACTAAAACCATCATGAGCACACGATCACTCATCGAAGAAATCCATCAAGTAATCAAAGACTCTGAGGCAATTGGCGGAGTTTTAATGGTCGGAGGCATGGAACTGCGGTTCAGTCCTGAAGAAATTAAAGAAGCCACTGACAAGCTCAAAGAGATTGATACTCTGGGGCTCGATGAATACATCCACAGAACGATGGCCGGATACCTTGGAGAAGCTCTGGAATAGACCACACCCCAACTATATCCCATCTAACAGCCCTCGACCTGGGCTGTTACTATTTACACCAAAAAGATTGAATAAAAACAACATCGTTTTCCATCTGTACAGCGAAAAGGAATGGCTAAAGTGTAAATCCCAAGCAAACCGTTTTCCCTGTATCAAAAGGAAGAAGTTGATGTTTAGTTGTTAGGCAATCTGTGTGGAAGGGAGAGACGGTTTGGCAAGTGAAGACTAAATCTATCAGCTATCCCCCGAAACAATTATCAAACAGATGCTCTTAATAACCAACCCAACAAAATTATAATTAACAAGCAAGTCAATTAACTAAAACAAGGAAAAATTATGAGTAAATCAGCAAAGACTGAAGCAGCAACAATTCTTCAAATTATTGCCAAAAAGCACAAAAACTCATCACATAACGACACAAGTGTCTGCCCCGTTGGTTTTGTAGCTACAAAGGTTATGGGTGTGAAAAACCAACCAATAAAACTGGAACTGGATGCCAATATTGGGTGGAATAATGGCCCTTACCATATAAAAGGCTGGGTATTGAATGTTAAAGGGTGGAAGGGATTAACCTCG
>CAILRB010000082.1 GCA_903836465.1 uncultured Chlorobiaceae bacterium | reverse complement strand
TAAGCAGATACTTGCCGGGAAGGCTTTTGAAAAAGGGGAGGCGAGTGCGGATCACCAGCACAATGAGTGAGGCGGAGATGACCGATTCAGCAAACCAGCCGGTCTGAAACTCGGCTTCTTTGGCGTGCAGCACATAATGCAAAACACCAAAGGTGAAAAAGTCAAAAAAGGAGCTGAGAATCCCGAAGGTGATCATATAGCGCTGGATAAAGTGAATATCCCATCGATGCGGCTGGGCAATGTTGATGGCATCAACGCGGTCGCTTGAGATGGTGATCTCCGGGAAATCGGTCAACAGGTTGGTCAGCAGTATCTGTTTAGGGAGCAACGGCAGGAAGGGGAGAAAGAGCGAAGCTCCGGCCATGCTGAACATATTGCCAAAGTTGGCGCTGGTCGCCATAAAGACATACTTCATGGTGTTCGTGAAAGTTTTGCGCCCCTCAATAATGCCCTGCTCCAGCACCTTCAGGTCATGGTTGAGCAGCACAATCTCGGCGGCCTCTTTGGCTACATCTACCGCAGAGTCAACAGAAATGCCTACGTCAGCAGCATGAAGCGCCGAAGCGTCGTTGATGCCGTCGCCCATAAAGCCCACAACGTTCCCGCCCTTTTTGAGCGCGAGAATGATGCGTTCCTTCTGGTTTGGCTCCACTTCAGCAAAAATGTCGGTGAGCACCGCTTGCTGCATCAGCGCCCGATCACTCATCTTGCGAATATCCGGGCCGGAGAGGATGACCGGTTTGGAGATGCCGATCTGCCGACCAAGACTTGCCGCCACCAGCGCATTGTCGCCGGTAATAATTTTCAGGGCAACACCGAGTTTCTTGAGATTTTGAATCGTTCCCTGAACGTGTTCCTTGGGAGGATCAAAAAAGGTGATAAAGCCGAGAAAGATCATCTCCGACTCATCGTTGCGGCTAAAATTCTGCTGAGGGTTCCCGGCTTTCCAGGCAACGCCAAGCGTGCGGTAGCCGTCAGTGCTGAGCTGCTCATAGTGCTCCATAATCTGATCCCGCTTTTCATCAAGAGCAACGAGTGTTCCATCGTCGCTTTCCGCCATGCTGCACACCTCCAGAATCTGCCTGAGCGCACCTTTTGTAATCACAATATTTTCAGAGGCATTACGGATCTGCACGGTCAGGCGTTTCCGGATGAAATCGTAAGGCACCTCACTCTGTACTTCAAAAAGATCTTTTCTTCCGGGCAAGCTGTTGGAAATGGCTTCATCAATAGGATTCTGAAACCCCTTTTGAAGGGAGGCATTCAGCCATGCGTAGTGCAGCACCTTTTCTGATATGTCGCCTGACAACGATAATGCCTTATGCAATTTTACTTTACCCTCTGTAATCGTGCCCGTTTTATCGGAGCAGAGGATGTTCATGCTTCCAAAGTTTTCGATGGAAGAGAGGCGCTTCACAATCACCTGCTGCTTGGCCATATTGCGGGCTCCTGAAGCCAGGTTCACACTGATAATAGCAGGCAGCAATTGGGGAGTGAGACCGACGGCCAGGGCCAGAGAGAAGAGAAAAGAGTCCAGAACTGGTTTATGAAGGAACACATTGGCAGCAAAAATGATGACCACCAGAACCATGGTGATCTCCATCAGCATATAGCCGAACCTGCGAACGCCATGTTCAAAATCGGTTTCAGGAGCCTTAAGCCGAAGGGAGCTGGAAATTTTTCCAAACTCAGTCTGCATCGCGGTTCCCATAACCAGCGCGGTTGCTTTTCCGCTGATGATATGAGCGCCCATAAAAAGGGTATTGCTCCGCTTTGCCAGTGGTGTATCGGCAGCGATAACGCCCCTGTTTTTTTCGACAGGATAGGTTTCACCCGTGAAGGCGGCTTCATCCACAAACAGCTCTTTTGAATCAAGGAGCAGACAGTCGCCGGGAATCACATCTCCGGCGGAGAGTAACACCACATCACCCGGCACAATCTCTTCGATGTGCAACTCTTTCTCCTGCCCGTCACGGAGTACCCGGCACTGGATCTGCACCATTTTCATCAATTGATCAACCGCACTGGCGGCACCTTTCTCCTGCCACCAGCCCAGCAAGCCACTGACCATAACAATAAGCAGAATAATGGTAGCATCAGTTTGATCATTAAGGGCAAAGGAGAGAGCAGCAGCAAAGATCAGGAGCAACGTCACCGGGCTTTTGAATTGCAGCAGAAACAGCATCAGTGAGGAAGTTTTGGAACCTCCTTTCAGGGTGTTCGGGCCGTACTGCTTCAATCTCTCCTGGGCAGTTTGTTCTGACAATCCTTGAGCGTTCGTGCCAAGGTTCAAAAGAGCCTCTTCTGCGGAGAGAGCCCAAAAACTCTTTTCTGTTGTTTGCTGATTGTCTGCTGTCATATTGTCCATCCTTCACGGTATGCCGTTTCGCCCAAAAAGCCAGGAATTTACTTTTCCTGCTATTTACATCACTCCCCAGAGAACACCTTCTTACTTCTTTTATTCTTTGTATGATACAAAATTTTTTTCAACACGGTGACAATTACAATGAGTTTTCCGCTCGTTCAAAAGTCATTATCTCACAAAACAACTTTTAACAATCCGTTCAGCCCTTGAGTATATAGGTTATTTCCCCTCTGTTTCCGATTCATTCCGCAGGCCATTGAATCTCTAGCGGGAGGATCTGCATGACAGATGGTTGCAAGGGTTGGATTTGACCAATGACGACATGAGTAACTCCAATCTGAAGGGAGCAATCCTCAGGGATTCATATCTCAATTATGCCAATTATCAGGAGGCAAATCTTTGTGGTGCCGATTTTCAAGAGCAGACCTTTTTTCTTCTAATTTAAGGGAGGTGAAAGTGATTGATCCCTATCTGATCAAAGCGGCTGAGCATTGTCAGCAAGCTTTTTACAGTAGGAAGTTCCTTTTGAGCTTTAAATACTCATACAGCGTAACAAGCATGGGGTTCGCTTGATAAAATGATAACATATTTGTATTTTTTTATGAGTTTGTTGTTCGTCTCGATTTTTCAATAACACTTAACGAAAACGATCATGAAGCGATATGCGAAACAACACTTTTCCCGCCTCTGGATTGTGGCGCTACTGGCTCTTGTTGGTTTGTTGACGGCGTCAGACCAAGCCTTTTCTTCTGACCAAATCGAAGCCCCTGCGAAACGATTAGGTGACCGCTATGGCGGTGGCATTGTCTTTTTTGTTGATGCCTCAGGCCAGCACGGGCTGATTGCTGCTCCGGGCGATTTTAAGGATAAAATGACTTGGGATAAGGCTATAACTGAATGTAAAGCGCTTGAATATGACGGTTATCGTGATTGGCGCTTGCCGTCGTTGAGTGAGTTAAATAAACTTTTTTTAGCTAAAAGCACCGTTGGAGGTTTTGCTGAAAGCGACGACTATTACTGGAGTTCCACGGTAGAGAAATCGGTGAAGAAAGGTGAGGTTGTATGGTATCAGGATTTCGGTGATGGCACCCAGGGCTATAGCGATAGCGCTAAGACGGAGAACAATCGTGTTCGTGCTGTGCGGGCATTTTAACCATTTATCTATTAAGCGATGAGTAAGGGAGGGGGGCTCATCCCCCTTTCCCGATTCCTTCCTCAGGTTGGTTCAGATATCTCTTCTTCCAGCAACTGCTTGCTATAGGGTTTAAGTAAATTTTACTTATATTTCAATGCATGTTGAAGGTTTATGCCCATTTTTCCTGGTGGAATTTATTCTTTGCCCTTTGTTTTGTAATAATCACAAACTATATAACAGCCATGTCAAACGAAACAACAAAAAGCAATGATTTGTCAGGTGCCACCAACGCGCTGGTTGAGACCCTGGCTAAAATTAATCAGCAGCAGGTCGAAATGATTACTAACGGGATTAAATCTTCTACAGATGTTTTTTTACCCTTGAGCAGAGCCTCTATTGAGCTGTTTACCTCTGTTATAAATGCGTTTATCCAGATATTGCAGAATGTACTCACGACGATTACTCCTCAACAGTCGACAGGCGAAAAGCAACCTGGTGCTCCAGTCAATCCCCCGTCTACGAAATAGAGAGTATCTCTTCTTCCAGTAACTGCTGGTTGTAAAGCTCGGCATAGAGATGTTGCCGGGCGAGTAGCTCTTCGTGGGTGCCGCTCTCAACAATGGTACCCTCTTTGAGTACAACAATGCGGTCGCAGTTTTTTACCGTTGAAATCCGGTGGCTGATCAGCAGGATAGTTGTGTCAGGGAGTTTCTTCAGGAGAGCCTCGAAGATGCGTGCTTCGGTGTCGGTGTCGACTGCTGAAAGGGCGTCGTCAAGCACAAGGAGGCGGGGTTTCCATGCAATTGCTCTGGCAATGCAGGCTCTCTGTTTTTGGCCACCGGAGAGGTTAATCCCTTTCTCTCCGAGCATGGTCTCGAATCTCTCGGGGAAATCTTCGACGTCGTCATGAAGCATGGCTATTTTACTGGCTTCTATAACCGTATTGGCGTCATCGTCCCGGCTGCCCCAGTTGATGTTCTGTGCTATGGTGTCGGAAAAGAGAAAGTTTACCTGGGGAACAAAGCCGACGAGCTCTCTCAATGTGGTAATTGGAAAGCTTCGGATGTCGCGGCCATCAAGCAGTATGGAGCCTTCGACCGGTTCGTAGAGTCGCGGAATAAGGTTGACCAGTGTTGTTTTTCCTGAGCCGGTTGCCCCTACAATGGCTACTTTTGAGCCTGCGGCTATATCGAGTGTAATGTTGTTCAGGACAGGATTTTTTTCCTGTCCGGGGTAGTAAAACCGGACGTTCTGGAAAGAGAGTGTGCCGGAGAATTTTTTATTTGCAATAAAACTATCCTCTTTTTCGGTGATATCTGGTTTGATGCTGAAAATTTCATTCAGCCTGATCTGGGCTGATGCGGCTCTTTGTATAATACTGGTGACCCAGCCGATGGAGATGATTGGCCAGCTCAGCATGGAAACGTAAACGATAAATTCTGCGATTCCCCCCACGGTCATACTTTTCTCAATAACGCTGATGCCGCCAACCCACACCACCGGGAGCAGCGAAAATGCGGTCATGGAAGTAAGAAAGGCAAAAAAAAGCGCTTGCAGTTTTCCGAGCGACAGGTTTTTGTGGTAGTACTCTTTGTTGAGGGTTTTAAACCGCTCGATTTCAAAAGATTCTCGGGTGTAACTTTTCACGACCCTGATGCCGGAGATGTTTTCCTGGACAAGATTGGTTATTGCAGCGTAGCTCTCCTGAATGCTTTTAGACCGTTTTTGCATGGAACTGCCGATTTTATAGACGGAATAGCTTAGAATTGGCGCGGGCAGCAGGGCGTAGAGGGTCAGCTTCGGAGAGATGGCAATCATTGCCACAAGCGCGAAGACAAGCCGGAAGAAGGTGTTGAGGGAGTACATGATGCCGGGGCCGAGAAACTCTCTGATGGCGTTCAGGTCGTTGGTGCCTCTTGAAATGAGCTCGCCGGTACTGGTGGTATTATAAAAACGCCTCGGCAGGGTTTGCAGATGTTTGTAATAATCATTTTTCAGGTCAAACTCAATGTGGCGGGAGGCAACAATAATGTTTTGACGGACAAGAAAGAGAAAATAGCCGCTTAATAGAGCGAAGAGAAAGTAAAGACCGGTAGAGCGGAGAACGTCGAGTAGTTCGAACTTCCGGTTCATGGTGTCAATGGCAAGACCGATATACTTTGGTGCGATGACCGCGAAGAGGTTGGTCAGGATGATGAAGAGAAAGCCTGACCAGAGATTTTTTTTATACCTTAAGAGATAAGGTTTCAGGCTGAGAAGATTTTTCATCCGTCTAATGTTTTTGAAGTGACGGTAGTAATGTATAATAAGAATAGAGAAAACAAAATTTCATACTTGCTTCTGTTTTATGGCATTCGATTCAAATAAAAACTATTACTCTATCGGCGAGGTCACTAAAATTGCCGGTGTTCCTGCTTACCTGCTCCGGTACTGGGAGACTTTTTTTAATGAGCTGACTCCGGCAAGAGATACGCGCGGGAACAGACGGTACACCAATCGTGATATTGCCATGGTGCTCAATATCAAGGATCTGGTCTATGAGAAAGGTTATAAGCTCGGTAAGGCGAGTGAAATTGTCAAGGGCAACCCCCGGAACAGTGAAGATGATCATAAAACGACTGAAATTCTCAAGTTGCAGAAACAGATTGGCAATGCAAAGAGTCGTCACAGTGCGGTTGATGAACGGCGTATGTTGCTGCTGAAGGAGATAAAAGGGGAGATTGAAGATATTCTTCAGTTGCTTGGGTAAAACAAAAAAACCGGCTTTCCACCGGTTTTTTTGTTGTAAACAATCTGCTGTTTACTGAGCGTATAGCACTTCAAACTGTCCGGTACCACCCTTGCAGACATGCTCGACCCAGCGGCCATAAGCGCCACCGCTCCAGCGATACTCTTCAAGGTTCTGGGAACGGAACTGTGGTGCAGCATAGCGCACCTTGAATCCCTTTGGAAGAACAATCTTCAACTGTGCATCAACCGTAAAGTCATTGAACTTTCCTACCATACCGTGGTGTACCAGCGGGATAAGAGGGTGGTTCAGGATTCTGCGAAGTCCACCGCCGGCATCGACAGAGACGCCAGGGAAATCACCATCAACCTTTACTTCGATACCCTGTGAATCAGAACGGAAGCCAGCTTCTACGGTTGCAGGCCTGTTCAGCTTGTCTGCAGGGAAAAGCTCTGCCCAACGGGCAATTGAATCGACAATACCGGAACCGCCATGAGAGAAACGCCATCTCGTAACGCCGACAGGGCCTTTTTCACCGCTCTGGGTGCCGATGCTGTTCACTTCAATTTTTGAAATTCTCTGACCACCTTCGTTCAAGGCGGTAAAAGCAGGACCGATAAACCAGAATTCACGAATCCAGTCGTTGAAGGCGCCTGTTGACTGCAAGGCACTCAGGGTTCCTTCCCAAGTGTCAATAACATCATTATTGTCAAGAGGAACCTTCATGATAATGTCATGGAACTGACGCCCCTGCATGTAGATCGGATTAGGGACATTTCTTTTTACTGCATCTGAGCGGTAGTAGAAGAGGTTGACAACGGAGCCTTCAAAAGAGAATGAGTGAGAGAAGTCGCCTACAGAAACGGACCCTTCACCAACGCAGATTCTTCTTTCTTTGGTTTCATTGGCAATATCAGCCTCGACAACCAACTTGCTTTTTGTACTGTCTACAATTGACTCAATAACAGCCGAAAACCTGACGAAACCTTTTGCCGGATCGAGAGGTTTCACATTGATCTTGATGTTACAGTCAGCCGGTAGCAAAGGCAGTGCAGGAGGCACGTTAACCTTGGCCCTGCATTTTACCTTGCCCCACGAGCTTGAACCGCCCTCGAGTACGATCTCATAATCTGAGTGAGCGGTAGTGGTGTCTTTAGTGCCGAAAAGAGCCATAATGAGTTCTCCTTTTTCTAATGGCGTTGAAATTGGATATTATCAGGAAAAAATTCACGGAGACTATTCCTGTTAAGTAACAGATTGTAACAAATTTAAAGAATAAAAATCAATAATTAAAGTAAAATATCTCTTGCGGGATCATCTCTTTACCATAAACACCGTTTCTTTCGGTGCTTTCGAGTGTGATTGGCATTTTTTTTTACTTTTTTTGTTACCGCTGATAACTTTTTTATCCTTTTATGACATCATTATCCCGTTCAATTGACCAATTGAGTCATTCCCGTTACGTGACTTCCGTTTTGAGTGGTGTTCTTCTTGGTCTGTCGTTTCCTTCTTATCCCTTTGTCCGTCTTGAACTGCTTGCATGGGTTGCCCTTGTACCGCTGCTTCTTTCCCTTCGTACGGTTGAGAAACCGGGTGAATTTTTTCGTCGTATTTACCTCTCTATGCTTTTGTTTTGTTTTATTAGCCTCTGGTGGGTAAGTCTTGCTACTCTTCCAGGGGGTGTTCTTACTCTTTTTGCACAGGCATTTTTTTTGACAGTGCCCTTTATGGCTTTTTATGCGGTTAAAAAAATGGCTGGTTACCGTTTTGCACTTTTTTCTTTCCCCTTTCTCCAGATTGGATGGGAGTGGGCCTACATGCAGCAGGATCTTTCGCTTGGATGGCTTACCCTTGGTAATTCCCAGGCAAATTTGAATCTCATGATTCAGTATGCCGATATTACGGGTGTATGGGGTATCAGTTTTTGGCTGTTGTGGTTCAATGTGCTTGCCGTTAAGGTGTTGACCGGCAGTAAAAAAGAGGTGTTTCGTTTTGTTGCCACCATGGCACTCATGATTCTTGCTCCTTTATGCTACTCTTTTATGCTTTGGTCTCGTGATGGAAAAGATATAGGGAGTGAGGCCAAGCTCAATGTTACGCTTGTTCAGCCGAATATTGATCCTCATGGCAAATGGGTACAGCAAAACAGTGGTGATATTATGGATCGATATTACTGGATGACCGGCAAAGCTGTTCGTGAAAACCGTCCGGATCTGGTGATATGGCCGGAAACAGCCATTCCATTCCCTATTTTTGATACAAACTATGCTAATGATTTGCGATCTCTTCGGATATCGATGAGGCAGTGGGATACAGCCCTCTTGACCGGGTTTATCGATGTCATGTACTTGCACAACAAGTCTTATGAGGCCTATAATGCTTCAATGTTGCTTGATTCAGGTAATGGAGCGCCCCAGATTTACCGCAAGATGCACCTTGTTCCGTTTGCAGAGCGGGTGCCTTATGTTGATTATATCCCCTGGCTTGGTTATGCAACCTTTTCTCTTTCGGGAATAAATGGATGGGGACGGGGCCTTGATACTGCTGTCATGAAGCTGCCTACCGCAAAGTACGGTGAGGTCGTTATCGCCAATTTTATCTGTTATGAATCAATTTTTCCCGGTCATGTTGCGGAGTTTGTTCGAAAAGGGGCAAGGCTTCTTACCCTCGTGACGAACGATGGCTGGTATGCAATGTCGTACGGTCCTTATCAGCATCTGGCAATTGGCAGGCTGCGCTGTATTGAGAATCGTCGGGCTATGGCGCGGTGTGCCAATACGGGACTGACGGTTGTTCTTGACAAATACGGACGTACAATAGCGGAAATTCCATGGTGGAAGGCGCAGACGTTGACGGCTGAGGTGCCGCTTGAGAGTCGTTTGACTTTTTATACACGATTTCCCGATCTTTTGCCGAAAATTGCCGCTGCCATATCTGTGCTGCTGTTTTTTGTTGCTTTTTTAATGAATCGGAAAGGGGTGTCTCTTACAGACCGTAAGCCTTGATTTTTCTGTAGAGGGTTCGTTCGGTAATACCAAGGGCGAGAGCGGTTTTTCGTTTGTTGCCGTGGCATGTTTCAAGTGCTTCCACGATGGACTTTTTTTCTATGTCGTCCAGAGAGCGTAATGGCATTACTTCCTGTTCATGGCCATTTTCGAGGGAAGTTGGTATCAGTGCTTTGTTGATCTCTGGAACGGTTGCTTGAATATCGGGCAGAAGAAACGGTGTGAGCGGTTTGGTTTGCACCAGGTGTTGCAGAAGTTGGCGGATTTCACTCACCTCCTGGCGAAGCTGTATAATATTGCTGTAGATGAACTGGAGCTCATTTTTTTCTGAACGTGCCGGGTCATGTACCAGACTTTTATACCGGTTTCTCTGTACCAGATGTTTTTCAAGGATTTCCGGAGTGATATATTTCCCTTTTTCAAGCACAAGCAGCGATTCTATAAGATTTCTGAGTTCTCTGACGTTGCCCGGCCAGGGATAGCGTATCAGCATTTCAGCCGCATCAGGGCTGAAGCCTTCAAAGACGATTTTGTGTTTTTGTTCAAACTCATGCACAAAATTTTCTGCAAGCAGCAGGATGTCCTTTCCTCTTTCCCGAAGAGGCGGGATCTGGAGTTCTACACTTCGCAGACGGTAGAAGAGATCTTCCCGAAAGTTTTTTTCGGCTACGGCCTGATACATATTTTTGTTTGTAGCGGCAATGATACGTGCATCAGAGTATATGGTTTCCGATGAGCCGACCCGTTGAAACTCCCCGGTTTCAATGACCCTCAAAAACTGTACCTGGGTTTCAAGAGGCATTTCACCAATTTCGTCAAGAAAAATTGTTCCTCTGTCGGCGCTTTCAAAGTACCCTTTCCTGCTTTGTACTGCTCCGGTAAAGGCTCCTTTTTCATGGCCGAAAAGTTCAGATTCCAGAATGCCGACAGGAATGGCGCCGCAGTTGACGGGAATGAAGCTTTTATCAGCACGCAGGCTGTTTGCATGAATAAATCGAGCCAGAACCTCTTTGCCCGATCCCGTTTCTCCGATGATCAGCACCGTAATATCTGTCTCGGCAACCTGGAGTGCAAGCTGCTTGAGCTGGGAGATCAGGAGTGATTGTCCGATAATTTCGGGCTCTCGTTTCATCAGGTTTTTTGGCTTTCGATTCAATGCACCGCGAGGTTATATGGCCGGAATAACAAATCCTGCAAACGGCAGTTTTTTAGCAACATGCTCGGCCTCCTGTTTTGACGGATAGTTATTTTTCAGTTGTACCCTGTAGAACTCTCCCTGCCGGATAGTTTCTGCAGGGGCGTAACGGGATATTTTTTTTGCAAGTACTTCAGCATTTTCCCTGTTTTTGAAACTCCCGAATCTTACCGTAAAACTTTGTTGTCCGGCAATGGTTGTATCCCGTTTTGTGATCTTTACCCGTGGTTTCGCAGGTTTCGCCTTCTCGGGAACAGTCACCTTCGGTTCGCTTTTTTTTGCGTGGGATGGGTGCAGATGCTTCGTGGTGTCTTGTTGGCTTGCCTGGTGTGGAACCGGTGCTGCGCTTTCCATTGCAAGACTGTAGGCGGCTATTCGTGATCTGCTGATTTGATCAAGTGAAGGATCAGGGTAGAGTGACAACTGTTTTTGGTAGAGAGAAACCGCTTGTGGTCCGTCCTCAGAAAGAAGAGCTTCAAGCACTAACTTTTCGGAGGGAAGTGTAACTTTATGCCTGAGATTTTCTAACAAATAAACCTTATCTTCTGCCACATAACGCAGGATTTCCGGGGCGTATGATTGCTCACTGGCAGAGTGGAGTATCGGTGGGCAGAAGAGTGCAAATGAGAGCGCGACAGAGAGCAGCGCTGCAATTTTGCGGAGAAGCAATATTGTCTTGTCAGAAAGCATGGGCTCGTGTTGTTTTTTTGTTGTTCACTGTTGTCCTATATGCTGCCAGTTTATGAATATGCCAAATATTTTCATATAAAATCAATTGCATTCCATGTCACCCCTTTCAGTCAAAGCTTTTGCAAAAATCAATCTCGGATTGTTGATAACCGGGAAACGCCCTGACGGCTATCATACGCTTGAGACCATCTTTGCACCAATCAACTGGTATGACACTCTTGAATTTGCCGATTCCGGGCTGATTTCGATGAGTTGTTCCAACATTGCTCTGCCGGTTGACGACAGCAATCTTTGTATCAAGGCAGCCAAATCCCTGCAGCAGTTTGCCGGTCTACAGAGGGGTATTGCCATGACCCTGCATAAAGAGGTGCCTTTTGGTGCAGGGCTTGGTGGGGGAAGCAGTGATGCGGCAACCGTACTCAGAGTGCTTAACGATCTCTGGCAGGTCAATGCTTCTCCTGTCGAACTACACGCACTGGCGGTGAAACTTGGAGCCGATGTGCCGTATTTTCTCGCCATGAAAGGACTGGCATACGCAGAAGGTATTGGCGATGAACTTGATGATCTTGCTCTTACCCTTCCTTATTATATAGTAACCGTCTTTCCCGAAGAGCATATCTCAACCGTTTGGGCCTATAAAAATTTCTATCCCCGTTTTGAGCGTGAGCTTCCCGACTTGAAATTACTTGTTTCAGAGCTCTGCAGTTTCGGGAAAAAAGAGGGTATTTCCGCCTTTGAAAATGATTTTGAGCCTGCGGTGTTCGATCACTTCCCGGCAGTTCGCCTTGTCAAGAGTACCCTGCTTGACGCGGGAAGTATTTTTGCATCTCTTTCCGGCAGTGGTTCAGCAGTTTTCGGGTTCTTCGAGAAGGAGGGTGAAGCGCTGGCTGCCATGAAGCGACTGCCAGAAACGTACCGGATGAGTTTGACGCCTCCGGGTTTTGCCATGGTGCAGTGATTGCTCACCCGTTTCGACCCTGCGCCATAATTTCGCTCAGTTCAGCGCTGATAAGTCGCAGATCCTCATCAAGAAAATGAGAAGAATGCAGGCGGGCGCGTTTGACCTCCGTAACGTCAAGCACAGCATCCATGATATATGGTTTGAACAGGGGAGCAGCGCAGAGCACGGTACCCTCCGGTCCGGTGAGTGAAGAGTTTCCCCAGTAGGTGAAGCTGTCTTCGTTGCCCACCCGGTTGACGCAGGCGACGTAACTGCTGAAGAGAAACGAGTAGGTTGAAGCAATGGTCTGCCACTGGGTTACAATGGCGGGGTTGCCGTTGCCGGGCGACATGCGCAGGGGGCTCGACATCAGCACAACAAGCAGCTTGGCGCCCTGATGGGCAAGCAGGTAGGGTACCGAAACGTGCCAGAAATCCTCACAGATGGCCACACCGATTCGGCCAAGTCGCTTTGAGGTGACGGCCTTGATTTGCTGACCGGCAGAGAAGTAGCGCAGCTCTTCAAACATTCCGTAGGTTGGCAGATAGATTTTCCGGTGGATGCTTTGTCCCGCCCCATCCTCAAACATGAAAGCCGAGTTATAGACACCATAGTCATTGCTCAACTCAATGCCGCCGCAGATAATGCAGATCTTCCGGCTGAGTTCACGTAAGGGATTAAACCGGGTATCCTCAATGTGCATGGCAATATCCTGTGCGGCATCCTGCACATTGTAGCCGGTCAGCGAGAGTTCAGGGAAGGCGATGGCATCGGCGCCATCCCGGATTGCCTCTTCAGCAAGGGTGCAGTGCCGGGCAAGATTTTCATCGAAGTTGGCCAGTGTACAATCGATTTGGGCTATTCGCAGTTTTGCGTTCAGCATTGTTGCGTCCGGTTTAATGGTAAGGGTAGAAAAGATAGAATGTGAGCGACAGCAGGGCAAGGATCCACATTCCGGTGCGTACCTCAGTGACCTTTCCGGTAAAGAGTTTCAGAAGGACATAGACAATAAAACCTGCCGTAATCCCGACACCGATATTGAAGGTGAAGATCATGAGTACAATCGTCAGAAAGGCGGGCAGCAGTTCGCTGTAATCACTGAAATCCATCTTTGTTACCGATTGCATCATGAACATGCCGACAACCAGCATTGCAGGGCCGTAGGCGAAGGGCGGCACAATGGTAAGCAGGGGAGAGAAGAACAGCGCAAGCGCAAAAAGAGCGGCAACGACTATTGCGGTAAATCCGGTTTTACCTCCCTGTTCGATACCGGCAGCCGACTCAATATAGACACCAGCCGTAGTGGTTCCGAAAAGTGAGGCGGCGATGGTTGAGAGTGCATCAACCAGCATTGGCTTCTCAATCTCCGGCAGGTTATCGTTTTTATCGAGCAGGTTCGCTCTTGAGGACAACCCGAAGAGGGTGCCCATGGTATCGACAAAATCCATCACCAGCACGCTGATGATCACTCCGGCAAATCCCCAGGTCAATGCTCCCTGCAGATTGATTTTCATAAAGATCGGCTCGATGGAGGGGGGCATACTGAAGAGCGCAGAGGGGAGTGGAACAAGGCCGGTCACGAGAAATGCCATGGTGGTGATGGCCATGCCGGCAAGAAGGGCACCAGTGATCTTCCGGATCAGCATGACTGCGGTAAGAAGGAGACCGCCAAGGCTCAGCAGTACCGGGAGTTTGGCGATATTGGCCAGTTGTACCGGTGCTCCGGGAACACCAAGCGTCACGATGCCCATGTCGTTCAGCCCGAGAAAAGCAAGGAACAGACCGATTCCCACTGAAAAGCTGTGTTTGAGCGAAGAGGGAATAGCCTCAGCCAGCCATTGACGCAGCCCGCCGAGGGTGATCAGCGTGAAAAGAATACCACTGATAAAGATAGCGGCCAATGCTGTCTGCCATGAGTAGCCAAGCGTCTGCACAACAGTATAGGCGATAAAGGCATTTTCTCCCATATACGGCGCAACCGCAAAGGGGCGTTTGGCATAGATCCCCATCAAAAGGGTTCCGAAGATTGCTGAGAGAATGGTCGCCGTCATCGAGGCGCCTTTCGGGATGCCTGCTGCAGCAAGAATGGCGGGATTGACTATAATAATATAGGAGAGCGTGAAAAAGGTGGTGATGCCAGCAACTGTTTCCTGCCGGTATCCGGTGTTGTGCCTGTCGAAATTAAAATATGATCGGATGGTCATAGTCATAACAGAATAGCGGGAAAAGTCTTCAAGAAGAGAAGATAAACATAAAGCGTGAAAACGGGGAGGGATAAATATTTGGCTGAGTTATCTGAACATTGAGGAGTGCTCGCTCAAACGCATATTGAGCATGTAATGATTTTGTAATAAAAGTCATATATTGGCCGGGTAAAAACTATTGTATCGAGCAGAAACGCTTTACTTCTCTTATGCTGTCATTAACGATTGAGGAACTTGCGAAAAGGGCTGGAAAGATAAAACTTGTTATTTCCGATAATGACGGTGTATTCACGGATAACGGAGTTTATTATTCAGAGAGGGGAGAGGAGATGAAGCGCTATTCCATCAGGGATGGCATGGGGGTCGAACGACTGAGAAACTGTGGTATTGAGACCAGCATCATGACCGGTGAGGTTTCTCCAAGCCTGAAGAAGCGAGCAGAGAAGCTTGGCATGAAGAGGCTTTATCTTGGTGTCAAGGACAAGTTTTCCATGCTGGAAACGGTGCTGGCTGAAACCGGACTTCACCGCTGTGAACTGGCCTATATCGGAGATGACGTCAATGATGTCGAGATTATGGCTGAGATAGTCAAAGAGGGTTTGACGGCAGCTCCCCGTGATGCAACAGTTTTTGTAGAACCATATAGTCACTATCGGGCTCAAGCCGATGGTGGGTACGGTGCCTTCAGGGATTTTGCCGAGTGGCTCCTTGCTCTCAGAAATTCCTGAGTATAATTTTTTGTTTTATTAACATCGATTCCGGACATTTTCAATGAAAAGTAATGGATGGATCGTTTTATCCAGAGTAATGTAATGGCGGAAATTACCATAGGGAAGAGGATCGTAGGGGATCGGCATCCCGTATTTGTTATTGCTGAAATTGGCATCAATCACAACGGGTCGATGGATGTTGCCAAAAAACTTATTGAGGGCGCTGCTCTCGCGGGCTGTGATGCTGTAAAGTTTCAGAAGCGCACTCCGGAACTGTGCGTGCCGAAGGATCAGCGCGATATCGAGCGTGATACCCCGTGGGGTCGAATGAAGTACATTGACTACCGCTACAAGGTTGAGTTCGGGTATGATGAGTATCAGGAAATAGACCGATTCAGCAAAGAGCACGGTATTTTATGGTTTGCGTCCTGCTGGGATGAGGACTCTGTTGATTTTATGGAGCAGTTCGAGCCCCCTTGTTACAAGGCGGCGTCGGCGTCGCTGACTGACCTGGCGCTTCTTAAGAAAACCGCAGCAACCGGAAGGCCTCTCATTATTTCTACTGGTATGTCCACCATGGAAGAGGTTGAAAAAACGGTCGCAGAGCTGGGAACAGAAAAGCTTCTTGTTGCTCACACCAATTCAACCTACCCCTCTCCGATCGAGGAGTTGAACCTTCGCATGATTACAACGCTTAAAGCTCTTTATCCCACGGTTCCGATCGGGTATTCCGGCCATGAAGTGGGGCTTTCCACCACATGGGCCGCAGTGGCACTTGGTGCAACCTTCATTGAACGTCATGTTACCCTTGATCGCGCTCTATGGGGATCTGACCAGGCAGCCTCGGTTGAACTTTCAGGGATGGCAAGGCTTGTTTCAAATATCCGCGATATTGAAAAAGCTCTTGGCGATGGAATCAAGCGCGTCTATGACGGCGAGGCGGCAGCCCGTAAAAAATTACGGCGCTCGTGATTTTGTGATTTCACTCTGTTGAAAAACGGCAAATTATTGAATTCATCAACAAATGTTTGATGTGGAACTCTTTTAATAAAGCATCTCATTATGAGCAACAACAGTAATAACGGTACAATGCCTGTCCAGGAGTTTGAATACAAGGCTGAAATGAAGCAGCTTCTGGATCTTATTGTTCATTCACTCTATACCCATCCCGAAATCTATCTCAGGGAGCTGATTTCAAATGCTTCTGATGCGTTAAGTAAAGTACGTTTCAATGCACTGACTGATCAGGACATTCTTGACAAGGAGGCTGAGCTTGCCATCAAAATAAGCATCGATTCCAAAGAGATGACCTTTGTTATTGAAGACAGTGGTGTCGGTATGACGGAAGAGGAGCTGATTGCAAATCTCGGAACGGTTGCAAAGTCAGGGACACTCAGCTTTATGCAGTCACTGAAAGAGCAGCAGAAACAACTTGACGGCAACCTTATCGGTCAGTTCGGTGTTGGTTTCTACTCAGTCTTTATGGTCACTGAAGAGGTCACTGTTGAGACCAGAAGTGCCCGTCCTGACTCACAGGGTTACCGCTGGCGTTCAGGTGGTCAGGGTACTTATACTATTGAAAAAATTGATAAAGCTGAACGTGGGACAACAATCTCTTTCAAGCTCAAAGAGGAGCACAAAGAGTTTGCTGAAGAGTACCGTGTTGAGCAGATCATCAAAAAGTATTCCAACTTCGTTGACTTTCCGATCTATCTCGGCGAAAAGCAGGTCAACAGTATTACCGCGCTCTGGCAGCGTTCAAAAAGCGAACTGAAGGATGAAGAGGTCAATGAGTTCTACAAGTTCATTGCCAACGATTATAATGATCCTCTTGATTTTTTGCCGATTTCAGTCGAAGGCATGGTCACCTTCAAAGCGCTCCTCTTTCTGCCAAAAGAGGCACCGCCGGAGATGCTTTACCGGCAGAGTGAGCTTGAAAACCGAGGGCCTCAGCTTTATGTCAAAAAAGTGCTGATCCAGAATGAGTGCCGTGATCTTCTGCCCGAATACCTTCGCTTTATAGCCGGTGTTGTCGATACGGAAGATCTTTCGCTCAATGTGTCGAGAGAGGTCGTCCAGTCAAGTCCGGTCATGGCCAAAATTCGCCAGATTCTTACCACCAAGATTCTCGCCTGGTTTGAAACACTTGCCAAAGAGCAGCCTGAAAAGTTCAAAACATTTTACAAGGCATTTGGCCCCATTATCAAGATTGGTCTGAATACGGACTTTACCAATCGTGACAAACTTATTGAGCTTCTTCGGTTTGAAAGTACCAGGACGGAAGAGGGTGACTATGTGACCCTCAGGGAGTACTCGGAAAGGATGGGCGAAGATCAGAAAGAGATTTACTATCATTCCGGAAGCAGCCGGAGCCAGCTTCTTGCGCACCCTAATCTTGAATATTTCCAGGATATGGGCATTGAGGTTTTGCTGCTCAGCGATCCGGTTGATGTTTTTGTCATTCCTTCGATTCATGAATTTGACAAGAAGCCTCTCAAGTCGATTGAAAAGGCTGATATTGACTTTTCGAAGCAGAAAAAGGAGAAGAAGGCTGAACCGCTTGCAGAGAATCTTCTTGCTCCGGTGCTGCAGCTCTTCCGCGAAACACTTGGCGAAGGGATTGAGGATGTCATTGAGTCACACCGGCTGGTCAACTCGCCTGTAACGCTGGTGAGTGGAAAAGATGGTCTCGACAGCCAGATGGAAAAGATGATGAAGATGATGCAGAGTACTATGCCTGCCGCGAAAAGAATTCTTGAGGTCAATACGTCACATCCGATTATCCGCAACCTTGCCGGTATGATCATGGCTGATGCAAATAATCCTCTGATCAGAACAGTTATGAAGCAGCTTTATGAAGGGGCTCTGTTTCTGGAGGGTGGTCTTGATTCGACAACAGCATTTTTATCGAGAATGAACGAGTTGATCGAGGCGGCAACTCTTTCCAGATAAGATGGATTTAAAAACCTATTAAACAGTGAATTCGTGATTAAGGGAAGGGATTTCGATGCAAGGGAAGTTGCGGTTTTTCAGAAGAACGAAATAACCGAGCATCATATTTATACAAATCTTTCCAGCAAAGTAAGCGGGCTTAAAAACCGCCGCATACTCTCCCAGATTGCTGACGATGAGATGCGCCATTACAACGTCTGGAAAACTTATTCCAGACGTGATGTTCGCCCTGATCGTTTCAGGGTATGGTTTTACACGCTGGTCAGTATGGTGTTTGGCTTTACTTTTGGCATCAAGCTGATGGAAAACGGCGAAAAACGGGCACATGATCTCTATAGTCGTCTTCCGGGTTCATTCAAGGAGCTCAACGGTATTGTCCGTGATGAGGAGGAGCATGAACAGGCACTGCTGATGCTGCTTGATGAAGATCGTCTGAAATACACCGGTTCGATTGTCCTTGGTCTGAATGATGCGCTTGTCGAGCTGATGGGGGTCCTGGCTGGTCTTACGTTTGCCCTTCATAATACAACTGTTGTTGCGTTGACGGCCTCCATTACCGGTATTGCCGCCGCTCTTTCCATGGCGGCATCAGGCTACCTTTCAACAAAATCAGATCCGGGCGGAAAAAACCCCTTTGTAGCCTCATTGTACACAGGGATAGCCTATGTTATTACCGTATTGGCGCTTATTGCTCCCTATCTTATTTTTGAAGATCGCTATATTTGTCTCGGGCTCTCATTTTTTACGGCGATATGCATCATTGGTTTTTTTAACTACTATATTTCCGTCGCCCGTGACCTGCCTTTCAAAAGCCGTTTTTTAGAAATGGTCGGGTTGAGTTTTACCGTTGCAGCCCTGAGTTTTGGGGCTGGATATGCTCTCCATTTTGCCTTTCCCAATATTCCGATGTAGCCCTCATCAGGCAATGACCGATTGCAGCAGCGAAGCAATTGCTGCTGCGTCGACAGGTTGCTCCGTGTTAATTTCAAGAGTGATCTCCTTTTCTTTGGCTGTCAAAGCCTCCTCATTTCCGAGCTGTGAAGCAAGCACTTCAGTGTCGGCCTCTGAGGCGTCGTTCCCTTTTCGAGAGCGTTGCTGTACTCTTTCCATGAGGACCTTTTCCGGAGCTGAAAAACGCAGAATCCTGCAGGGAGTCCTGATGCTTTCGGCGAGATCCATGAACAGTTTACGCTTCTCAGCCTTCAGAAATGTCGCATCCACAATGACGGATATCCCTGCTTCAATGCAGAGTTTGGCCACATCAAGCAGTCTTTGGTAGGTTTGGCGGCTGATCTCATCCGTATAGAGTGGTGTGCTTTGTGTGCTTCGCTCAAGCGGCTTGAGTCCAGCAAGCCTTTTCCGTTCGATATCCGACCGGATATGGATGCATGGCAGTGACTGGGCAATGTCACTTGAAACGGTTGTTTTCCCGCTTCCTGAAACACCATAGGTCAGAATGAGAAGAGGTTTTGCAGGGCAGGAGTAGCCTTGTGCAAGCCGGATGTAGGAGCGATGTTCTTCAAGAATCGTTTGATCGGGAGCCTGGCCGCTGGTCTGCGCATAGCGTATGGCGGTTACTTTTGCCCGTACCATTGCCCGATAAAGAGCATAAAAGAGAAGCAGAGGGAGAGCGATGTAATCGCCCGTTTCCATAAGATAGTTGTTAAGCAGTCTCCAGGCCAGTCGTGGTTCTCCGCCATGGTCAAGATCCATGAAGAGAAATGCAAGATCACTGATGACATCAATATTGCTGAGGTGCTCATTAAACTCGATACAGTCAAAGAGAAAAATTTGGTTTTGCCACAAGACCATATTGCCGGTATGCATATCCCCATGGCATTGACGGATAAACCCTCCGATCTTTCTTTGGAGAAGAAGTGGGTAGAGCCGTTGATGCTCTTGAATGGTCCAGGCTTTCAGCTCTTCAAGCTGATCAATTTCCGTCTGGTTTAACGCAATCGACTCCATTGAGGTAAAATTGTGAAGCATCGGCTTAACAAGATTATCCGGTTGGCCGCAACCACTCTCTGCGGGCACCGGGGGCAGTGAGGTATGGAAGCGGGCAATCATGCTGGCGAGATGATCAATATGTTGTTCAGTGAGCAGCTTTTGAGCAAGCATCCTGTCAAGCTCCATTGTTCGGTCAAATCGCACCATTTTAACGGCATAATCAACAATCTCTCCTTCAGCGTCAACAAAAAATGTATCTCCGGCGCGGACGACCGGCACGACAGAGAGATAGATTTCGGGGCAGAGCCTCTGGTTGAGGCGAAGCTCCTCGTTGCAGTAGTGATGGCGCTTTTCAAGAGTTGAAAAATCAAGAAATCCAAGGTTCAGCGGCTTTTTGATTTTGTACGCCACCGACTCGGTAAGGAAAATCCAGGAAATGTGCGTCTCCACCACCTCAATGGTTCCGGTGGCATGAAGATATGCTTCCGGATGGATCAATGCGTCAACCAGGGATTTCATAAGATTATCAGTGAAAATGCTGAAAAAATTAACTCTTCATTAATATACAGGAGGAAATCGAAGCTGACAAGAATCGAGAGCCTGAATGGATTCCTTTAAAAATAATGTAAATTGACTATTCATTGCAGAAATATGCCGCTTCATCACATTCATGTAGTCAACTAACCGTTATGATACATCTTACAAGGATTCTTTGTCCGACCGATTACTCCCCTACATCGGATAATGCTGTACGTTATGCCGTTGAATTTGCCCGGAAAGTAGGCGCTCATGTCAGGTTTGTGCATATCCTGTCTCCAGGAGCTGTTCCCGAGAAACCCGCAGCCGCTTCGGAAGAACCAGCAGTTTCCGTTTCTCCTGCTACTGCTCCTGCCATTCAGCCTGACGAGGATGGAGATGCTCTTCCGGACAATTTTTCGCGGGTACTCATGGCCGAGAAAAAGAAAGGGTTGAATGCGGATTTTCGTGTTCTCAAGGGGGAAGCTCCGAAGGTTATTGCTGAACAGGCCAGCTCATGGGGCGCGGATCTTATCATTATGGGTTCTCATGGCCGTACCGGTCTGCAGAGGATTATGATGGGCAGTGTGGCTGAAGAGGTCTTTCGTTGTTCTGATATACCAGTACTGCTGGTCAAAGAGCAGGCGGCCGCCAAGATTACTGTGGAATAACTCTGTCTACAGCCAAAGTTTCACTCAATTTAAGTCTTCTACATCTTATGGAAAATTTCAGGGAATCAATTCTCGCGCTTATTACTGAAACATCGGCCAACCTGCCGAGTGATGTTCGTTGTGCACTTGCTGCCGCTATTGACCGTGAAGATCCCGCCTCCCAGGCCGGTCTTGCCATGTCAACCATTTCGGTCAACATTGATATGGCCGTTGACAATGTTTCACCGGTTTGCCAGGATACCGGTATGCCAACCTTTTTCATCCATACCCCTCGTGGCGCCGATCAGCTTTTCATGAAAAAGGAGATTGAAGCGGCTGTTGCAGAGGCATCAAAAACAGGCAAGCTTCGCCCCAATGCGGTCGATGCCATCACTGGAAAAAATTCCGGCAATAATCTTGGCAGCCATTTTCCTGTTATTCATTTTGATCCATGGGAAAAGGATGAGATTGAAGTGAAGCTGATTCTGAAAGGTGGAGGCTGCGAAAACAAGAATATTCAGTATTCACTGCCCGATGTCATTCCCGGCCTGGGAAGCGCTTCGCGTGATCTCGACGGTGTGCGCAAATGTCTGCTTCATGCCGTCTATCAGGCACAGGGCCAGGGATGCAGCCCCGGCGTTATAGGCGTTGGCATCGGCGGTGACCGTACCAGCGGCTTTGATCTTGCCAAACAGCAGCTCTTCCGCACCATTGACGACCGCAACCCCGACAGCGAACTTGATGCGCTCGAACAGGATATTTTGGAAAAAGCAAATACCATGAATATCGGCCCCATGGGATTCGGCGGAAAAACCACTCTCTTCGGCTGCAAAATTGGTAAATCGCATCGTGTTCCGGCAAGCTTTTTTGTCTCTGTAGCCTACAATTGCTGGGCATACCGCCGGCTTGGCGTGCTGCTTGATCCGGCCACAGGATCAATTGAACGCTGGTATTACAGGGAAGCTGATGAGATTAAACGGATGGCCAAGGGTGAGGGTATGCCACTGACCGGAAAAGAGGTTGTTCTGCAGGCGCCGGTCACCGAAGAGCAGATACGCAGTCTCAAAGTTGGCGATGTTGTGCTGGTCAACGGAACCATGCACACCGGCAGGGATGCCTTCCACCACTACATCATGCACCACGATTTGCCCGCCGGTCTTGATACAACGGGAGGAGTTCTCTTCCATTGCGGACCGGTTATCATGAAAAACGATGATGGCAGCTACCGGGTGACCGCTGCCGGCCCGACGACATCGATTCGTGAAGAGCCATTCCAGGCTGATGTTATCAAAAAGCTTGGTTTGAGAGCCATTATCGGTAAAGGTGGCATGGGTCCAAAAACCCTCAAGGGTTTGCAGGAACACGGGGCCGTTTACCTCAATGCCATCGGAGGTGCAGCACAGTATTATGCCCGTTGCATTACAACGGTGACCGGTGTTGATTTTCTTGAAGAGATGGGTGTGCCCGAAGCCATGTGGCATCTGGAGGTCAGCTCATTCCCGGCTATTGTCACCATGGATGCTCATGGCAACAGCCTGCACAGTTTGGTAGAAGAGGAATCGTTCCGTCAACTTGGTACTTTTGCCAACGATACGCACTGATCCCTTTTTATCCTGGTCGTCATGCTCATTTAAATTGAAAAGAGAAAGTTTATGAAAAAGATAAGATTTATGGACGTCTCTTTCCGGGACGGCTTTCAGTCATGTTTTGGCGCCAGGGTAAAAACAGAAGATTTTCTGCCCGCTCTGGAGGCTGCAGTTCATGCTGGCACCGATAATTTTGAAATAGGAGGAGGAGCCCGCTTTCAGAGTCTTTACTTTTATTGCGAAGAGGATGCCTTTACCATGATGGATACAGCCCGCAAGGTTGTGGGGCCCGATATCAACCTCCAGACGCTTTCAAGAGGCGCCAACGTTGTCGGTCTTGTGTCACAATCCCGCGATATTATAGACCTTCATGCCCGTCTTTTCAAAAAGCACGGTATTACCACCATCAGGAACTTCGACGCCCTGATGGATATCCGTAACCTCTCCTATTCCGGGCAATGTATCCATAATGCCGGGCTCAAGCACCAGGTTGTTGTTGCCATGATGGGTCTTCCGCCGGGCTTGACTGAAACCTACTGCCATACTCCGCAGTTCTATCTCGACAAACTGAAGGAGATTCTTGACGCGGAAATTCCTTTCGACAGTGTCGCTTTCAAGGACGCCTCAGGCACAACAACTCCTGCGGTTGTTCATGAGACCATCAAGGGGGCAAGAAAGATGCTGCCGGAGGGGACAATAATCCAGTTCCATACCCACGACACGGCTGGAATGGGTGTCGCCTGCAACTTTGCTGCCATTACCGGAGGTGCTGACATTATTGACCTTTCCATGGCTCCCGTCAGTGGAGGTACCGCTGAAGTTGATATTCTCACCATGTGGCAGAGGCTCAGGGGTACCGAATACACCCTCGACATCGATCAGGAAAAATACCTTGAGGTTGAGGCGCTCTTTATCGATCAGATGTACAAATACTACATGCCCCCCGAAGCGACAGCCGTCAACCCGGTGATCTCCTTTTCACCCATGCCCGGCGGCGCACTCACGGCAAACACACAGATGATGCGCGACAATAACACGCTTCATCTCTTTCCTGAAGTGATCAAGAACATGCGGGAGGTGGTTGTCAAAGGAGGGTTTGGCGCCTCGGTTACCCCGGTTTCACAGTTCTATTTCCAGCAGGCATTTGCCAACACCATTCAGGGGCACTGGAAAAAAATTACGGATGGCTATGGCAAAATGGTGCTGGGTTACTTTGGCAAAACTCCAGCCACTCCCGACGAAGAGGTTGTTCGGCTTGCATCAGAACAGCTTGGCCTTCCTCCAACGCTCGAAGATGTGCACGACATCAATGACCGTAATCCTGAACTTGGCGTAGCGTATAACAAGTTATTGCTCCAGAATGCCCATATTCCGCAGACTGACGAAAACATTTTTATCGCAGCTACCTGTGGAGCCAAAGGGATTGCCTTCCTTCAGGGAGATTGCTCAACCGGCATTCGCTATAAGGCAGACATTGCTGTTGAAATAAAGGCAACACCAAGAGCCGAGGTTGTGGCAGCTTACCACGAAGCTCACAAACATGACATTCATCAGAAAGAGGTGAACCACCGCCTTGAGGAGCTCTTTTCAAAGTTGCCACCTGCAGCGGCGGTTCAGGCGCCTTCTGCATCAAAAGTGATTTCGATGGCAGGCAACTTTACCGTTTTTGTTGATGGCTCTCCCTATACGGTCTCTTTTGCCGAAGGATCAGCCATCAATCCACAGTCCATCACTACGCCTGAGGTTTCCGCTGCACCTGCAATACCTGTGGAATCGGCGGTCTCAGTCGGGATACCCGTACAGGCAGTCATGCCGGGCAATGTTTTCTCAATCGCCGTCAAGGTTGGTGATGAAGTGCGGGAAGGAGAAGAGGTGGTCGTTATTGAAGCCATGAAAATGGAAACCCCTGTCAAGGCTCCCTGTGCAGGAAGAATTCTCTCCATTACGGTTGCCAGAGGGGACACTGTAGGAATGGGTGAGATCATGATGACCATTGGATAGAACCCGCAATTTCTGATTTCATGTTCAAGCGGATGCTGCTTGAACATGAAAATTGCTGAAAACATGAAATAATTTGAAGCTTTATGTTCAGAATACCCTCATCGGCAGTGTCGGAATAGCAGAACATGAGGGGAGCATAACCAACCTTTTTTTTGCAAAGGACAAGCTCCCGGAAGGAATTGAACGCGCTGAAACGGAAGGACTCAATGAGGCATTCTTGCAGTTGGACAGTTATCTTTCGGGCAAACGAAAAGCGTTTTCACTGCCACTGGTTCCTGCGGGGACGCCATTTATGTTGGCGGTATGGCGCATTCTCTCCGAAATTCCTTATGGCACAACGGTGAGCTACAGGGATGTGGCGATTGCGCTCGGAAATCCTCTTGCAGCCAGGGCGGTGGGGATGGCAAATCATCGGAATCCTCTCCCACTCTTTATTCCCTGCCACCGGGTTATCGGCAGTGACGGTACTCTTGGCGGGTATCGTGGCGGGCTTGCATTGAAAAAATTGTTGCTTGATCTTGAACGGGTATGGGTGAGCTGACTTGAGGGGCTTGCCGACATGTTGCCCCGCCGATGGTGAGGGGCAACACAAATCATCATAGACAATAATGCCTGCGGTTACAACACAAGAAGTCCTTGTGTTTTGGTTATGGTTTCAGTACCACTTCGCAGTTCGGATGAAGTTCGATAAAGTATTGAAGTTCTTCTTCAGGAATCATGCCAGTCGAGAGTTCTATTTTTTCAAGTTGCTGCAGGTGCATGATTGGGCCGATGGTGGTAATGAGGGTATTCGACAAAGAGAGTTCTTCGAGGTTGGCAAGTTCCTCAAGGGCATCGATAGAGGCGAGCGGTGTGCTTGCTATACTCAGTTCTCGAAGATCGGAGAGCCCCCGAAGCGCTTCAATGCTTTTGATTCTTGTTTTATTGCATCGGAGATATTCGAGATTCTTGAGCCCTGCGAGTGGCGTTACATCGTCAACATTGGAGTTGTCTATGCCAAGCTCGATAAGATTTTCGAGGTGACTGAGTGGTTCGAGGGAAGCGATGCCTGTTTTATAGCAACTGAGCTTTTCAAGGTTGATAAGCTCTTTCAGGGGTGAAAGGTCTTTGATACTTGTTTCAGAACAATAAAGTTCTTCAAGGTTAAGAAGCTGACTGATTGGCTCAAGAGAGCTGACCTGTGTGCTGGATATCCAGAGAAGTTTAAGGCTGGTAAGGTTACGCAGGGGTTCAAGCGATGAAAAGTCGCAGTCAAATGCATAAAGGCGTTGGAGCTTTTTAAGATGGAGAAGTGGCTCAAGATTCTCAACAGGAGATTCGTCGCAACGGAGCTGCTGAAGCTTTTCAAGTACCCGAACGGGTAACAGATTATGGATTCGGCGGTTGTCGCAACGCAGGTGTGTTGTTTCAAAAAACTCAAGCAGCTCATGGTCAGACGGATCCCGGACAATCTTCAGATTGGTTTTAATGATCTCTTTCCAGTCAGAGGTCAAGGTATTCCACCACTTTTTTCGCAGGGCGCCATCCCGCAGGAGCTCAGCTCTGGACGTGCGGCGAAGAAACTCAAGTTCATCACTGTTGTTGATGGTCTGCCTTGCACTTGCCTGATGAACATTTTGTTTGTCAGGATCCACAGGGTTATCTGTGCTGAAATTAAGCTTTTCAGTAAGGCAGCGGGTATACCACTCGGCTTTTTTTCCCTCTATGTTCTGATGGTGCAATTCCTGTGATTGCTGGTCAAGAGAAGAGATATCTTCAAAAATGTCGTTCCCGCAACGAGGGCATATCGCACTGTTGAGAGAGAGGGGAAAGCCGCAGACCGGGCATTGATTGTAGGTGTTTTGCTCCAAAATTCTTGTTGTATTATTTTATTGACTGAGAAACCCTGCAAGCAGTTATATAGTGCCTGACAGAAAACCCCTGTTTTTTGAAAATCTGAGAATACCACCACGATCAAAAACTGTCTATTTTTGACCCTGCGGAGGTGTTTTTGAGCTTACCGAGATTTTCCAAAATCAAACTACGGAATTTTGCTTT
>CAILRB010000081.1 GCA_903836465.1 uncultured Chlorobiaceae bacterium | reverse complement strand
GACACTTACTATATGCCCTGCGGAAAAAAAAGAAAACGTCATAAAATGGCGGTACACAAGCGTAAAAAGATGCGTCGTAAGAACAGGCACAAGAAGCGCCAGAGATACCAGAATAAGTAAGTTCCGGTACTCATGTACCTTTATAGGTTGAGAATATAGCTCAGTCGGTAGAGCATCTGCCTTTTAAGCAGAGGGTCGAAGGTTCGAGTCCTTCTATTCTCACTGAGTGTGTACGTGCATTCAGCAATTTGACAAGCCCGAGTGGTGAAATTGGTAGACACACTATCTTGAGGGGGTAGCGCCGAAAGGTGTAGGAGTTCGAATCTCCTCTCGGGCACTTGTTTTTTTAAAAGCCGCTTTTATGCGGCTTTTTTTATGTTACTTTTGTAGCTGTTGTGACTTTCCTGTGAAGGGGTTATTGATCATTCCAGTGAAGAGAGGTTCAGATTCAGCTCTCTATTCCGGTTCGGCTTTGGCTTCGTTTAGTTCTCAGGATCTATACCATTTGTTCCCATAAAATTATCATCATTTCTCTTTTCACTTCCGAGACTCATCCTTTGTTGACTACTTTTGAACAGCATTCTTTTCACCAGAGATAATCAGTTTCCGGTGGTTCGAAGTATTGTAATACGTGAGGGCAGGCCTGATGTGGCCGGAGTCAGCATTATTAGTTGTCGGTGGCGAGGAAGGGGGGGGGCTGAAAGTTATGTCATGCTTGAGCAGATAGACCTGCTTCCTGGCGGAACTGTCGGGGCAAGCAGTCAAGCCGTTGATGAAGGTTGGCGATGTTCAATTGTTCTTCCCTAAACGGCATGATGTGCTAAAGGAATTTTTGAAGACGAAATGTTTAACTGTACTTTAGTGTTAGAAAACACTGAATCAAAATATTTTATCCGTTGCTACAATGTTAATTTTTTAGCTTATGCGTAAACTTCAGGTAGATATTCTCGGACTTTCAACCAGCCCTCATACCAATGGAGCTTATGCTCTTATTCTTTATGAGTTGGAGGGGAAACGAAAGCTTCCAATTATTATCGGGGGTTTTGAAGCTCAGGCAATTGCTCTGAAACTTGAAAATATAAAGCCCCCAAGACCGTTTACTCACGATCTTTTTAAAAATATTGCTGATGCTTTTCATTTGCATGTTAATGAAATCATTATAGATGAACTGCACAATGAAACTTTTTATGCAAAGGTTATCTGTGAGGTGAACGGTGAAGTGCATGAAATTGATGCACGTCCCAGTGATGCCATTGCCATTGCCGTTCGTTTTAATGCGCCACTGTTTGTTACCGAAGAAATAATGAATGAGGCTGGTATCAAGGAAGAACAGAAAGAGGAGGGAGAGGAGGAGGAAGCAGCAGCCATGGAAACGCAAGGAGTCAGTGCCGGTCAGCTCACTCCTGATGCTTTGCTTGATGAACTTCAATCAGCCCTTAATGATGCGATAAGCAATGAAAACTATGAGGAGGCCGCAAGGCTGCGCGATGAAATATCCCGTCTAAAAAGTAGCAGTTCATGAGCAGACAGGCATCTGATTGCGACGCCCTCTGCTCACTGTTCGTTTGTTTTGTCTTATTCTGTCGTTGTGCCGAAGCTGAACAAGAAGCTCCATCCCTGTTTTGTTTTTGCGGGAATGCTTGGAACGGCATCAAACCCATAGCCGTAATCAAGCCCGATCTGTCCGACAATGGGCAGGTAAAGCCTGAGGCCAAAGCCTGCCGATTTTTTCAGGTCTGAAAATTTGACTGCTCGTGTATTTTCCCATAGATTGCCAGCCTCAACGAATGTCAGTCCGTAAATGCTTACGGATTGTGACATGGTGAGAGGATAACGCAGTTCCGATGTGAATTTCGAGTAAACCTTCCCGGCATACAGGCTGGTGCTTGTCGTAGAGCTGGCACCGAGTTTTGAGCCGAGGCTCCGGTCATCATAACCTCTCAAAGGAATGGTGGGAAGAGAGGACATGCCGCTGCCACCCATGAAAAAGTACTCTGTGTAGGGTATATAATCGTTCTCGTTAAAGGTTGCGAGATAGCCGTGTTGCGTCGAAACATTCCAGACAAGGTTCTTTGTCATCGGGATGTACCAGCTTGAGGAGCCAAGAAATTTGTAAAAGTCAACTGTGCCAGGCAGAGGCCCTCCCGCCAATTGTCCCGTGATACTATTCTTGCTGCCCCTGCGCGGAAAAAGCGGGTTGTCAATACTGTTGCGGGTAATTGTTTGCGTTATTGAAAACTGATCAGCCTGACTGGGAGCATTAGGATCGGTGTAGTCGATAAAACTTAAGAAGCCACCATTGCTGTGCAGATATTTCAGCTTCCAGTTGATGGAGCAGTAATCGTCTGGCCAGGTCAGGCGCCTTCCAATGGAAAGGGTTGTGCCATACTGGTCAATGATGGTTGGGTTGTAATTGTTGTCGTTGGTATAGTCATAAGCGCTATGAGTTTTGAAGGCTGAAAATCCCACTGCAGTTGGTCCACCGAATGCCCAAGGTTCAGTAAAATTAAGACTGAGAGTTCTGTAGTTGCTGGTGCCGAACTGCCACTGGAACCCGAGTTGCTGTCCATCACCGTGTGGTAAAGGTTTGTAAGCCTCAGGATTGAAAATGTCGTGCAACGAGAAATTATTGAAGGTGACACCGAGTGCTCCGGTAAATCCGCTGCCGCTATAACCTATTGAAGCATTGAAAGTATCGGTCTGTTTTTCGGTGACATTGTAGGTTAAATCAACCGTATTTGTTTCCTGATTTGGCTCAATATCAGGAGTAATCTGAGAGGGGTCAAAATAGTTTAGCATACTGAGTTCCCTGATGCTGCGCACAACATTATTTCTGCTGAACATGTCGCCTGGAACCGTGTAGAGCTCGCGTCGGATCACATGATCTTTCGTTTTGGTATTGCCTTTGATATTGATGGTGTTGAGCTGGAATGGTTCGCCTTCCCTGAGAGAGATAACCAGATCGACCATATCAGGTTTGATGATCTGTTCTTCAAGATTTGCCTTAAAAGAGAGGTAGCCACGATCGAGATAGATCGAGCTGACATCAGAATTATCCTGGGAGAAATTCAGCCGTTCCTGAATCAGTTTGGCATTGTAGACATCGTCCTTTTTGATCCTGAATGTTTTATCAAGAATTTCTGTTGAAGCAAACTCCTTGGTATTGCCTGACCATGTTATGTTTCTGATATGGTATTTCTGACCTTCCTCAAGATAAATATCGAGAAAGAGGCCCTTATTGTCATGGGTATAACTGATTGAATCGCGTAAAACTCGTGCATCACGATAACCGTTATTGCGGTAAAACTCAACCAGCAGGTTTTTATCATCATTAAATTTTTCAGTATCAAGTTTTGGGCTGCCGAAGATTCTGCGCCACCAGGAATTCTGATTGGTTTCCTTGAAAACCCCTCTCAGTTTTTTCTGATCAAAGGAAGTGTTACCATGGAAGGTGATTTTTTCAATGGATACCTTTGACCCTTCAGAAATGGAGAAAAGTGCATTTACGTGATTTTTAATCACTTCCTGGCGCTGAAATTTTGTTTCTGCAGTCAGATAGCCTTTTGATGCATAAAGTTTTTCAATTTTATTGGCAGCAGTAAGCAATTCCTGTTCGCTGATTTTCTTGCCAGTTACAAGAGCGGCAGTTTTTTTCAGTTCAACACTATCAAACTTTTTGTTGCCTTCAAAGATAACCTTGTCAAGCACTGGAAGTTCGCGAACAATGAATTTCAATGCGATGTTGTTCTGGCCGAGATCATTTCTTTCAACAGTGATATCACTGAAAAGCTGCAGTTTCCAGAGATATTGCAGTGCTCCTGAGAGTTCCATTCCGGGAATTGCAATCCTGTCCATGGTTTTGAGCGGAAGACTGGCCGTTAATTCCTGTTCACTGAGCGATTCAAGGCCACTGAAAGAGATGGTTTTTACGGTATAGAGATCTTGTTTTACCTCGCTTATTGTCTGCTGATCAATAATACCAGACTGTTTGGTCGGCAGGTTTTTTGCTTCAACATTTTTTCCTGCAGGATTAAGGGCAAGAGCAAACAGAATTAAGGCTATCAGTTTTCGGGTTTGTTTCATGAAATTTGAGGAATCAATCAGGTTAAAGCTTGTTGGCAGGGAAATTTTTTGTCTGAATTTGTTCGCTGGTTTGGCCAAACCTTCGTTCCCTGCTCTGAAATTCCCGTATGGCATCATAAAGCTGTGAACGACGAAAGTCCGGCCAATAAGTGTTTGTAAAGTAAATTTCTGAATACGCGCTTTGCCAGAGCAAAAAGTTGCTGATTCTGAACTCTCCGCTTGTACGGATCAGAAGTTCCGGGTCGGGTATCGATGCGGTAGAAAGGTATGAGGCGAGAAGCTGTTCATCGACAGCTTCAGGATTGAGCAGACCGGCCTTGACATCAAAAGCAATAGCTTTGCAAGCTTGCATAATATCCCATTGACCACTATAGCTGAGTGCAATGGTCAGCACAAGTTTATTATTGTTTTTGGTGAGTTCCATGGTTTTCTTTAAAACAGCCGAAACTTCTTTAGGCAGCAGGTTTATCTCTCCAATGACATTGAGCCGGATATTATTGTCATGGAGTTTACGGGTTTCCCGACCGATAACCTTGACGAGGAGCTGCATCAATGCGGAGACCTCTTTTTCCGGTCGTTTCCAGTTTTCTGTTGAAAAGGTGAAAAGAGTAAGATATTTAACGCCAAGTTGTGAGCACGATTCCACTATATCCCGGACGGATTCCACACCAGCGACATGCCCATCAATTCTTGTTTTTCCTTTTAACCTTGCCCATCGACCGTTACCATCCATAATGATGGCGATATGGCAGGGAAGGTCACAGGATGATTTCAGCTCAGCCTGTACCTGTTTATCTGCAAAGTCAGTATCTGCGGAAAACCAGTGAGCTTTAAGCGTTGTTGAAAAGTCTGTTATTTTTATGAGTGCCATACTTCGGGTTATTCCTTATCGCTTGCCGGGCATTCATGGTGGGTGTAACTCATGAATAATACTTCTATAGACTATATCAATCCAAATTGAATAATATGTAGTTATTTCTTATTATACAAACTTTACATCGAGAGGAAATGCTGCAAGGAGACCAGTATTTTTTCTTTTGAAAGTCACCATTGTCAGTAACAGGGACTGTTCTCTAATAATAATTCACAAAATAATTGAAATTAAGTAGTTACGAAGATCTTCGCTCCAGGCTTGTATCGCATGAGGTAACCTGTGAAGAGGTCGTGCGCTTTTATCTGAAACGTATCGATGATTATCGCGATGATAACATCTATATTACGGTGTTTTATGATCATGCTCTGGAACGGGCCAGAAGCCTTGACCAAAAGCTCAAAGCAGGCGGCCGTCTTGGGAAGTTATTCGGTATGCCGATGGCAATCAAGGATAATATTGCCATAAAAGGGGAACGACTTACTTGCGCCTCAAAAATTCTTGCGAATTACGAAAGCGTCTTTGATGCAACATCAGTGATCCGTCTTGAAGAGGAAGACGCTATTTTTCTGGGTAAAACGAACATGGATGAATTTGCCATGGGTAGTTCGAATGAAAATTCGGCTTATGGCAATGTACCTAATCCCTTTGATAAAAAAAGAGTGCCCGGTGGTAGTTCAGGAGGTTCGGCTGCAGCAGTTGCCAATGATCTTGCCCTTGTGGCTCTTGGGTCAGATACTGGAGGTTCTGTCCGTCAGCCGGCAGGTTTTTGCAATATAGTTGGTTTGAAACCGACCTACGGAAGAATATCTCGATATGGACTTGTGGCTTTTGCCTCCTCATTCGATCAGATAGGGGTGCTTGCCCGCAATTGTGACGATGCAGCGCTGGTGCTCGGTGTTATGGCTGGCAAAGATGGACGGGATGCTACCTCTTCCTGCCATGCCGTGCCTGATTACCCATCTGAAATGGCTGCGATTCCTGTTGAGGGATTGAAGATTGGTGTTCCAAAAGAGTATTTTCCCGAGAGTCTTAATCCGGATGTTGCCAGTATCGTGAAGGGTAAGCTTTTTGAACTACGCGATCAGGGAGCTGAACTTGTAGAAATCACACTTCCTGATAGTAAATATGCTATAGCGGCTTATTATATTCTTGTCACTGCTGAAGCCTCATCAAACCTGGCCCGTTTTGACGGCGCTAGGTACGGTTATCGATCACAAAATGCAGGAGATCTTGCAGCAATGTACGTGAATTCGAGGACCGAAGGTTTTGGCAGGGAGGTAAAGCGCAGGATTATGCTGGGTACATACGTACTTTCTGCCGGATACTATGATACTTACTATAAAAAGGCTCAGCAGGTAAGACGCGTATTTCAGGAACGGTACCGTGAAGCTCTTGAGAAGGTTGACGTTATTGCCGGGCCGACATCGCCGTTTCCTCCTTTTGGTATTGGTGATAAGACCAGCGATCCTCTCGAAATGTATCTTGCCGATGTCTTTACCGTTCCGGCAAGTATTGTAGGTATGCCGGCTATAAGTGTGCCGCTCGGGTTTGACAGTTCCAGCCTTCCTGTTGGCATGCATCTGATCTGTAATTTTTTTGAAGAGGGAAAGCTGCTTGGTATCGCAAAACGTATGCAGCTTTCGTTATAATTTTTTTTGGAGTACGTAGCGTTAATTTTAATAAATCTGTACTATGAGTGTATTAGTCAACAAGGATACCCGACTGCTTGTGCAGGGGATAACCGGTGCGGAAGGTACTTTTCATACCTCCCAGATTCTTGAATATGGAACCAATGTCGTTGCTGGAGTCACTCCCGGAAAAGGTGATATCCTCTATAATGGCAATGAAAAAGACAAGTTTTGTCGACCGGTACCGGTGTTTAACACCGTACGCGAAGCCGTAGAGAAGGCGGAAGCCAACGTAACCGTTATCTTTGTTCCTGCCCCGTTTGCAGCCGATGCGATTATGGAGGCTGCTGATGCTGGCCTGAAAGTCATCATCTGTATTACCGAAGGGATACCGGTTAACGATATGATGAAAGCCTTTGCTTTTGTCAAGCAGAAAGGAGCTATTCTAATCGGACCGAACTGTCCGGGTGTTATTACTCCAGGTGAAGCCAAAGTAGGCATTATGCCCGGGTTTATCCATAAAAAAGGCACGATTGGCGTTGTTTCCCGCAGTGGCACCCTGACCTACGAAGCGGTACACCAGCTTACCCAGGTTGGTCTCGGTCAGTCAACCTGCATCGGTATCGGTGGAGATCCAATCATTGGCACTCAGTTTATCGACGCAGTCAAGCTCTTTGCTGCCGATGATGAGACTGAAGGACTCGTGATGATTGGCGAAATTGGCGGAAGCGCAGAGGAAGAAGCTGCAGCGTATATTCAGAAATATTTCAAAAAGCCGGTCGTAGGATTTATTGCCGGACGTACCGCCCCTCCAGGTCGCCGTATGGGCCATGCCGGTGCAATTGTATCTGGTGGAAAAGGAACCGCTGAAGACAAGATAAGAGCGATGGAAGAAGCGGGCATCAAGGTTGTTGACAGCCCGGCTGATATAGGCGAAGCCATGATCAAAGCTCTTGGCAGATAATAATATCATTGTTTATAGAGGACTTGTAAAAATAAATACTATAAGTCCTCTATAACCTTGTTCTAATCTCTTAGAGACCCAGCGTGACCAGGTCGTGAATATGCACTATACCGACCGGACGTTCTTCATTGTCGCAGACCAGCAACTGGGTAATACGGTAGGTTTCAAGTATATCAAGGCATTCTTTCGCCATGGTGCTGGTTGTTACGGTTTTAGGATTTGCAGTCATAACGGATCCTGCACTGAGGCAGAGAAACTCCCTGCCACTTTGAACCAGGCGGCGAAGATCACCATCGGTAAATATGCCGGAGAGGCGTCCATCACCATTGACTACAGCGCTGACCCCATATCGCTTCGAGGTCATCTCAAGGATAAGGTCAGTAACCGACGCACTTTCTGTGACGAGAGGTAATGCGTCATCCTTTGCCATAATATCAGTAACCTTGACGGTCAGTCGTCGTCCGAGGGATCCTTTGGGATGTGTCAGAGCAAAATCTCTCTGTGTAAATTTTTTTTGCTGCATCAAACAAATCGCAAGGGCATCTCCCATTGCCAGCATTGCTGTTGTTGATGTTGTGGGCGCCAGATCGTAGGGACAAGCCTCTTTTTCTATATCCGTATCAAGCATGATATCAGCGTTTTGAGCAAGAAAAGAGCGTTGATTGCCCGTCATGGCGATAATCTTTGCCCCGATCTTCCGGAGTGCCGGAATGATGAAATTCATCTCCTCAGTCGTGCCACTTTTCGACAGACACACGACAACGTCGTCACGGCTGACAATACCAAGATCTCCATGAGCAGCATCTGCAGGGTGAAGAAAAAGGGCTGTTGATCCTGTTGATGCCATGGTTGCCGCTATTTTCTGGCCTATTATACCAGATTTTCCCATACCTGAGATGATGATTTTCCCTTTGCATGACGTCAAAAGTTCAACAGCATTCGAAAACTTTTCGTCAAGCCGTTCTGCCATCATTGAAATGGCCTGTGCTTCCTGTTCAAGAATAATTTTTCCATTTTCTGTAATGTGTCGGCATTGGGATGGTGCGCTCATATCTCGTCAGAATAGATGCTTCAATAAAGAAAAGATTGTGGGTTGCTATTTTTATATACTGTAATATCGGCTAAATTGAACCAATATAATTTTCTTTGCCAATCATAAACCGTTTCTCATGAGTTGGGTACCTCTACTTGGCTTTTCTTTTCTGGTTTTTTTTCTGCTGGTTTTTCTTTTCAGCAAGTTTTTGGGTTATATGAAAAAAGAGCAGAATCTGGTCATAGAATCATTCAAGGATTCGCTTATCGATAAAGATAATCCTGTTGGTCTCAATCGGGAAGAACTTGAAAAACTCAAGCAGCAGCAGCAGGAAGCTCAGCGTCATCTCAGTGACGTTATCTCAAGAATCCCTGTTATTCAAAAAGATGGCAGATTTCAGATTGATGAGGAGGCAATACGGCAGCGTCGTGCTGCCGCTCAGAGTGACGGGACGCCGGGGACGATGAACAATGATACCGTTTAAGTTTTTCTGATATTTCTTCTTCATGTTCTCAAAGCTAAAGCTTCTTTTCAAAGATACCGTTATTTACGGTTCGAGTACTATTCTTGCCCGTAGTCTCAATTATCTTCTGGTTCCTCTTTATGCCAACAAACTCTCCACGTTTGATAATGGTGTACAAACCATTATCTATGCAAATATCGCACTGGCAAATGTTCTGTTTTCTTATGGCCTTGAAACCTCCTATCTCAAGGTAGTTTCGGATTCGGCACATCGAGACAGGGATGAAACCCAGCTTTTTTCCACGGCGTTCATCACCCTTTTTGTGACGTCAACGCTTTTTGCGATCAGCATTGCTCTTTTTGCCCCGCTTATTGCCGAACTTATAGGACTTTCCGCCGGAGACTTCATCTTTGTCCGGTATGCAGCCCTTATTTTATGGATTGATACTCTGCTGGTTATTCCATTTGCAGAACTTCGCCTGAAGAGAAAAGCAGTGCAGTTTGCCATAGCAAGGGTGGTCGGAGTAATAGCGGTTGTTGTCAGTGCAATTATTCTTATTGTTCCGTTTCATGTCGGATTGCCGGGGGTATTTATTGCAGAGGCTTTTGGGTCACTGATCAGTCTGCTGCTGGTGATTCCCGTTTTTCGTCAGTTCAGGATTTTTTTTTCAACACTCCAGTTGAGAGAAATGCTTCGTATTGGCTTGCCTTATGTGCCGACCGGGATTGCCGGGCTGTTGATTCATCTGATTGACAGGAACATTTTAATCCGCATACCACCTTCAGAGATTCAACGAATCTATGGAGAGGGCTATCAGGCCTCTGACATTGTTGGCATTTATGGAAGAATTGCAGCTTTTGGCGTTGTCTTGCAGCTTTTTATCCAGGTATTCCGTTTTGCATGGCAGCCGTTTTTTCTGCAACATGCCAAAGATCCCGAGGCAAAAAGGCTTTTTCAGCATGTGCTCAGCATCTCAACACTTTTCACCATGTTTCTGGCGCTTGCAGCCACCTTTTTTGTTCCTGACCTTGTCCGTTACCACTATTCAGACCGCTTTTACCTGCTGCCTCCGCGTTACTGGATCGGGCTTTCAATTCTGCCCTGGATTTTTCTGAGTTATGTCTTTGACATGATCTCCACAAATCTTTCTGCAGGACTTCTTATTACCGGCAATACCCGCTATCTGCCTGTTGTCACCTTTGCCGGAGCGGCTGTGACCGCACTCTTCTGCTGGTGGCTTATCCCGCTGAGCGGCATGGATGGCGCTGCTTATGCTATCGTTGCCGGTACAGCTGTCATGTGCCTTGTGATGGCATGGTATTCCCTCAAAGTATTTCCGCTCCGTTATGAATGGCTTAAGCTTTTTCTGCTTCTTCTTGCGGGTATAGCACTGGCGTTGATACAGTTTCGACTTGCTCCGGGGCTTTCAGAAGGAGGTCCAGGTATTGCATTGAAAATAGCGATGCTCGCACTCTATTTTGCTTTTGCAGCATCACTTTTCCGCCAGGAAGTTACTCTTGTTGTCGTTAAAGTGGGCAATAAATTCGGTTGGAAATGACGGGGTCTTTTTTTATGGGTGATGTTCTCTTGATTGATCCATTCTCCTTGAGTGTTTGTGTGAGGTGATACGATTAAGCACTTGTTTCAATGAATCCAGTTGTTCAGGCGTGCATATTTTGGCCAGTTCATGAAAATGAAGCGCAAGATCACGCTCTATAACCGCCTGATGGGCGCCGATTTCCGCTGCGATGGTCTCTATTTTTTTTGAATCGGGATTGTCTTTAAGCGACTCTTCAACCAATTGTTTTTTCAAGAGGCCAATACTCTCCATTTCCGGCCTGACTTTGAGAAAATGATTTTGGCGTAGTGTACTAAAACTGGCGGCTTGAGATTTGTTGAGGGAAAGCGATTCTCCAAAAGAGAGCTGTCTGTTAAACTGACGGGTTGGAGGCTGAAGTTGGTGTGTGTTTTGCCACCACAGAACACTGAGCAACGTTACATTGAGCAGAACAAGAAGGACAAGTGCCGTTGTAACAAATCGTTTCGAAGTCAGGAAGTCCATGCTATGTATCAGTTCAGTTTTTTAGCGTTTGCGCATCATTATAGCGCTGTCGGTTATAAGGGACGCAGTCATTATAAAAATACCATTTTAGGCCTGATGCTTATATCCCACCAATGAAGGCTTGGTGAGCGCATCAGTCTTTTTTCCAGATTCTTTTTTTCCTTACCATAGAGCTTGATACCCTTCTTGTATACCGTCT
>CAILRB010000080.1 GCA_903836465.1 uncultured Chlorobiaceae bacterium | reverse complement strand
CGAGGTTAATCCCTTCCACCCTTTAACATTCAATACCCAGCCTTTTATATGGTAAGGGCCATTATTCCACCCAATATTGGCATCCAGTTCCAGTTTTATTGGTTGGTTTTTCACACCCATAACCTTTGTAGCTACAAAACCCACGGGGCAGGCACTTGTGTCGTTATGTGATGAGTTTTTGTGCTTTTTGGCAATATTTTGTAGAATTGCTGCTGCTTCTGTCTTTTCTGGTTCAATCATTTTTTCCTTGTTTTGGTTTAAGAATTTGTGCTTCTCCCAGCTCGTCTGTTTTTTTAAGGGAAGACGCGAGCTATAGCCCATCACCAATTGCGGGAAATAATGCGCACCTATCAGGAGCCTTCAGCTTATGGCCTGACATGAAAGGTGAGGTGACTCACTTGTTGTGTGTTCTGTTTGGGATGGATTTAATGGAATGGAGGTGGCTTGTTGTCAAGAGGTGCTTCCGGCAGCAGTGACTGGATGCTCAACACTGACCAGCATAAGCTATACTATGAACCATACCAAAGGATTTAATTACTTATGGTTATGGTGATCTTTTGATCGCAGTGTTCAACGTCAAACCCGCGATTATTTACTTTTACTTGATGGGTTATTTTTGGTATTATGAAAAGGCCGAAGCTTCAACAGCAGATTAAGCATCTCCGTGCCAAGGTTGCAGACAATGACAAGGGGCTGACAAGAGCGACAGCCATGAATGAAGCCAATAAGCTACTCTTGGGTAGCATTCTCGATCAGATATGCGCCCTTGATATTTCACCATTTCACCAGGACACAAAAGAGCCATGACTGGGCTCTGTTGTTTGCACCCATTAATCTGAAATAGATAATGCCTTATAATCTCCCTAACTGACCTTTATATGTTATGAAAAAAATAGTTGGTTTATATGCAGCAACACCATTTGTAATAATGTTGTTATTGATTTTCTGTATCAATAATGTATATGCCGCTGGGAATATCAATTCATTTGATGCTTTGGCAAAACAATTTGGTTATAGTTATGCGGGGGAAATTGATAAGGGGTGGCATTCTTATACGTCTCAACTAATTACTAATAATGTTAGAGTTAATGATTCTGAAGATATATGCGAAGGTTTTATAGTCGCAAAACCAACATCCGATGATAATGTTCTTATTGCTTTAGAAAACATATATGGCGCTCTTTGTAACACTCTAAATATGGAGCATATAAATGTTTTGCTAAACGTAAAAAAAATTTATACTAAGGTAATGGTGGGATTGGAAAGGTCTAATAAATATGAATTTAATTACAATGAACATATCAGAGTTAGGGGTCAAGTCATTGGCGTTTCAAATAGCGAAAGATTGCAAGGAAAAGAACCCGTAATTATTATCAAGTTATGGATTTATAAGTAATATTTTGTTGGAATGATGGTCATGGATGGCATTAACGAACGCTATGGGCGCGGCTGGCTTCGGAAAACTCTGAAGGTTGGAAACCTACTTTCACCATACTATACAACGAGGTGGAGTGATATTGTAACAGTGACGTTTCGTGAGCAGTAGGTTTTATTTTATGTATTATTTTATTACTATCACTCAACGAACTGTATACGTTACCGGCGTAGTTTGTAAGTCGTATTACGCAGAAAGAAGTTTGAATTAGGCTGATCAGTCAAAACATTATTTGTTCCATAAAAAAAGAGATCCGCCATAATGACAGAGAAAGACGAAAAGACGATAGCGGTATTGTGGTTGTGCTTTTTGTTATCGCGTTCTTCCTGATTTCTCCTGGTGCTTTGGTTTTCTGCACAATTGCCGATTTAGTTAGCTATCAATTTGATGCTGGGCAGGCATGGATATTCAGTTCTCTTATGAGTGTGGCAATCTTTAGTTGTTTTTACGTAAAATATGGTAGTTCTAAAGAAGGAGGGATTAAATCTCTCAGGGTTGAATTCCCCACCGCTTGCGGTGAAAGCTTGCTGAATTCTTCTATAAACAGATACCCCGCTGCTTGCGGCGGGGAGCTTCATTACCTGATACTTTGTGCCACCATATCCGGCATTTATTTGGTTTTCAACTTTGGCTTCCATGCTAACTTTCCTAAAAGACATATAGGCTATCTTCTGCCAAATATAAAGTCAGCATCCAACCTTCCCTATCCAGCCGAGGTTAGCGATAAGAGTGCCAAGTGAAACGTGGATCTTTGTCTTTGATCTTTTCATGGTTGGAGATGGCTTGGGATGCCACCGCAGCCAAGATATCGGCTAATTTTGTCATGGGTGGGTTATGGAGTGGTGCTCAGCATCAAAGGGTAAAAAATCACTATTATAACACAAGCTTTTTACATCGACAGGGCTATGTTACAATCACCATATTATACGACAAAGCAGAACGACATTATTCTGGTAAAAGAATAAATCCTTATTGCGATAACCTTATAAGTCAGTTCGCTGGTTTTTTCTCAAGCTCCGGTGTGATTCTCATCCCAACGGTTGGTGACAGGGTCTTTTCCCAAGCTAAATAGCCAGCTTTAGTAATTTTGACTGTAACGGCGTTCCCAGGAATTAGCTCCAATGATGCTGGTGTGGAACCATAGTAAACCCCATTAATTTCGAGATCACAATTGTCCGGTACTGGCGCTACATCAAGTTTTACTTTCACAATTTCTGCATCATTCTGACTATCCAATTTGGTGAACAGCTCCTTGAACTTCTGGTCTGTTCCAAGATTCTTCAGAGCGTCCTCAATTGCTGCTGAACGCCCGTCTCTTTGCCCGGAACCACCATAGGATGTACTGATATTGGACGATGAGCCCTTAACAGTCGTTGAGTAAACAACAGTTCCTTTCTGAATGTCCAAAACGCGAATACGAACAGTTGCAATCGTTTGAGAAGATCGTGTGCTTATGCCAAAACCACCAAAACTTTTCTCTCCTGTGTCGGCCTTTAAGATTGAGCCTATAACAAGAATCTTTGCTCCAGACATTCTTCCGAACTGTGCGATTTGATTGGGATCGGCCATACCAGATAGATTACCAAATGATAACTCCTCCCCCATAGAGTCCATACGCGTACGCTCCACAATCTGAACGTTTCCAAAATTCAAAATCAAGTTCTCAAGCTCACCTCGGGCATAGTCCCCATATTTTCGCAATGCGTAGTCTCCAGCTTCAAATGGTGTGACGGCAACTCTAACGTCTGCTAAGCTTGTCAATGGAGATACCAAAAGTAATATTGCCCAAAATAATAGTTGCTTGATCGGCCTGCCGACGAGAGATATCAATTTCTTCATGATTTCATTTTTTTGTACAAGTTCAATGTAACTATTACGGTATCGGTATTGAAATTAGTCAGTGAAAGAGATAACCAACTAAAGCAATAAGCCACAAATAAGCGGAACAAACAGCAAAGGAAGAGGATGAACGAGTCACCTGATGCAACAATCTGTTCAGCCGTTTTCTCTATCAGATGAATTTGCTGTCATGAAGGAAAAAGGCTTCGTTTAAGGCGTGTTTCAGAGCTTGGCTCCCCTCTTCATTTAAAGAACAAAAGGTAGCACGAGGCTGCTGAATAGAGCTGCCGTCCCGAAGCACCGTCCGCTCACCATAGATGGGTTTATCTAAAACATTCAACCACCTGACAGATACAGCCATCTCGTCAGGGTATTTTGTCCACTCCACTAAGTCGGGGGCACTAAACATATCTCTGCCGTCAATCAGCTTAAAGTCTTTGGTCAATACCGGCTCTGTTAGAATGACCACCTTTCCGATATACCCTTGACCTGATTCATAAACGTATGCAATTTGACCTGGTTTTGCATTCTGCAAGCGGTTGAATCCATTTTCACACAGGGCAGAAATGAAGTCATATTCAATGCAAGCATCTCGGTTCCTGCTGAATACTCCTTTCTCGTTTGGCATATTGCCAATGTTGATGTGAAAACGGTCTGTGGGGTTCTGTTTCGATAAATTTTTCATGGTTAGAAACATATCGTTAAATCTTTAACATCTACAAAAATCTATATCGACAACGACGTGTAATGTAATAAAATATACAGTGAAAATAGAACGTATCTATTCCTTATATCCTTGAATAAGACTGACACGAGCCTCGCTGATTGTGTTTGTGTTGAGGATGGTTGCTGTCCTGTGCTTGCAAGAGGAGGGATACCTCGGAAGTACTCTCCTGCCAAGCATCAATCTCAGTGATTTTATCAGCAATCCGCTTTTTGAGTTACAACATCCTATCTACCTACTGTTCGTAAACGACTGCTTGTGAACAATCTCGAAATCAGCCTCAATCCTCTCAACATGCACTGTCCACAATATTATAACATTGGAGACAGTATCAAAACGCTCAAAAGAATTGTCTTTTAAATCGTTTTTCGTTACTTTATAGACAGTTTTTCCAATAAACGATTTTTTAGACACATTTCAACATGAGACTCTTCGGTTACGCTCGCGTTTCAACCAGCCAACAGTCACTGGATATCCAGGTCAATGCTCTTAAAGCTGAAGGTGTTGAACCCAATCGCATTTTCACCGACAAGGAATCAGGAAGCCATGTTCGTCGTGACGGGCTACAAGCATTACGCGTCAAAGTTGAAGCAGGGGATGTGGTACTGGTCAAGAAGCTCGATAGACTGGGCCGTGATACGGCTGACATGATTCAGCTCATCAAGGAATTTGATGCCATTGGAGTGGCTGTCCGCTTTCTTGACGATGGTATCAGCACTGAAGGTACAATGGGAAAAATGGTCGTCACCATTCTTTCTGCCGTCGCTCAGGCTGAAAGGCAACGGATTCTGGAAAGAACTAACGAGGGACGAGTGGAAGCACAGGCAAAAGGAGTCAAGTTCGGGCGAAAGCCCTCTGTTGACCGGAACAAAGTACTGGCTTTACGCGGACAGGGAGTTGGAGCGACAGCAATCGCCAAACAGATGAAAATTGGAAGAGCCACGGTCTATACAATAATCCAGGCTGCTCAAAAGTAACGGTTCAGGTGCTACGGTTCCAAAAGAAGCCGCCACGATCCATACAGCTTCCTTAAACCAAGAGAAAAAGGGCAGCCGATAATTATTACAAGCCAGCAATGGATAGAAGAGTTTCAAGATGCGTTGGAAGATTTCATGGCAAGTGTTCAATCGCTGAAGGAAAAAGCCAAATATCTTGGAACAAATCAGGAAGAGGCAAAAGCGAAAGCGGACTTCACTCTTTCAACGGCAAAAAAGACACTGGACAGCCTGCAAGCATTGGAGCCGAAACCGATCAACACCGAGGGATCCGGAAGCGACACCCGCCAAGCCGCCGCCGATCAGCACCCTGCACAATAAAACCATGCAGGGAGACTACCATAAATGTTATTAATTTGTTTGTTAGTTAATTTCTTTGTTTATTAGTTGTGAAAGTATTCACGCAACCGACAAAATAAATCACCATGCGCCCAGTAGAATTTGCACATGAAGAGATCATCCAGGCCGGTCACGAACTGCAAGCCGCCGGACGCAACATAACCGGCTTCGCAATACGACAAAAAATAGGCGGCGGGAACCCAGGGCGGCTAAGGCAGGTTTGGGATGAATTCCTCAACAGCAAGACAGAGGCCAAAGCGGAGCCAGTTACAGAGCTTCCCTCAGAGTTGGCAGAGGAAATAGATGCTGTAAACAAAGCTCTTGCTGGGCAGTTGACCCAGTTTGCTATTGCAGCGAATGACAAAGCCGTTAAAGCCGCAGAAAGGCGAGTGGCGGATGTCCTCACCAGTGCAGCAGAGCACCGCGAACAAGCAGAGCGAGAATTGGCAGATGCCTCTCAGACCGTAGAGGATCTGGAGACCAAGCTGGACGAAGCCAGGGCAAATGCTGAAGAACTGGAAAACCGGTTGACTGAAACTCAGACCAAACACCAGGCACAAGCCGTAAAACTTGCTCAACTGGAAGAGCGTCTGGCGCAGATCGGGAAAGAGCGCAATAATTACGAACAACAGGCTGAGCTGATGCGGAATGAACGGGATGCAGCAAGGGAAAGCGCAGCGAAGGCACAGGGCCAAATTGAGGCTTTACAGGCGCAAGTTCACGAGTTTATGCAAGCCATAGGAAACCGGCAATGATGGACACAGCCACAGGACAGCCCGAAAGAGACCGAACAGGGCACACCGATCAGCGAAGAATAGATAAGTGTCGCTTCAGAAACCGGATATTAAAATAGTAGAAATGTTCTTTTGCGGTTTGCGTTTACAGAAACAACGGTATTATAAATATGCACTTAGCTACAGAGAATAGCATTTTTGCGGTTTGCGTTTACACAAGATTCTATGCCCAAAAAGGCGTATAGCTACGGTAGCGAGTTGATAGTTGTGTTGGATCAGCCAGTTTGATTTTCCCTGCTTCAATCGTTGTGGCAATGACTTGTGATATAAGCTGACTCTTTTTTTCTGGCAAATTAAACCTCTCCCGAAGACTTGGGTTGGTCATGCGCTCGTTCATCACATAACGGAGGCAAGAGTGCTGGTAACACGCCCGGATACGGTCATTACGATCCATTTCGTCGAACACCCTATGAGCAAACAACACTGCCGTTGTCCGGCATTCGCCAACACGAAAATCAGGGGCAGGCAACTGGTAGACTTCCGCCGCCTGAATGACCTTGTCTATACCACTTCCCTTCTCTTCACAGATCCCCAGCCGTCGCATAATGTCCGCAAGCCGCTCATTCCGTGACCGATAGGCATCAATAAAGCGATCCGGTGAGATAAATGGCTGGCCTGGATTGGATATCTCAAGACGGTCGTCATAAAGCTCAACCATTACTGAAGCTCCGGTTTCACTCAAATCCTGATGAATCAAGGCATTTGCAAGCAGTTCGCGAAGAGCTATCTCTGGAAACATCTTCACTTCACGACGAAGCGCCTGCTCAATCACCTCATTCGAGGGAACCAGACTATTGATGTATTCCAGCAACCGCTCAAAACCGACAGCATACCCTGCTTTTCCCTGATGATCTAATTTTGTCCTGAGTTTATTCTTCCCTTCATAGACAATCACACGCGGGGCCTTTCGCACAAGAAGGTCAAACGACTCAAGCGTCTTTGCGAACAGGATTGCCCCAAGGTTCGTAATTGTCCAGAGACCTCCAGACCGTTCAATCAACTTTTCACTGGCAAACCTGTCCAAGACTGCCTCACGGGTAGCAGGATACGGGAGCTTCAGCAGGTCAAAATACCCCTGTGTATCAAGGAGTCGCACAACCGTCTCACTATCACATTCTGTCATCGCTGGCCGAAGTAACCAGTCCGGATCCCCCTCTGCAAAGATACGCTTCAGGTAATCAGCCGTCATGGGAACCAAATCTTCACCAGACCGCATCAGGTAAGCGCCTTCAAATGCGAGTGGCTGCCCTTTTGGGCGGGAAGGTATGTCAAAAACAAGAACTCGTCCGTCAGGATGAAGAAGCTCAAAAACCTCAACCCTGATACGAAGCTTCGCCACAATGCGAGCCTTGATATCATTGAGATGAGTAATCGTCGAGAACGCCTTTGAGCCAACCACACTGCGAGGAAGCTTGTCCGTCACTCCAAGAACAAAATACCCACCACCTTCATTCGCCAATGCCACACAATAGCGTAGCAGCTTCGTCGAATCGAACTGCGTCTTGGCTTCCTTGAACTCAAGACGCTCGTTCTCGGCAGGCTCTGTCATCCATTGATGCAGTGTTTGAAGTGTTATCATGGGTTTTCAGGAAGTGGAAGATCAAAACTGGAATAAATATAGAGACAATTGGTCAGGAAGAAAAAAAATGTAGATGGGTTCGTTTAGGGACAATACATAAAACTGCCCGGCTATCTTAATACATCAAATACATCTTATACATAAAACACACCATACACGCATATACCATTCCCGCTATCACAAATCACCAGTTCAAAAGCCAGATCAACCCGTTTTTATTATGACATAATACACATTATTGATATTTATTATTCTTTTTTACATATCTTTTGATAAAAGATAGCCCGTTCCAGCCACCAGCAACAACAGGCCGATTCATACACAGAATACATCAGGCACACATAATACAGCAAATACACATAATGCGCATTATAACCATAGCCTTGCAAAAGGGAGGTACTGGCAAAAGCACCACAGCCCACGCCTTGGGGCAAGGACTGCAAAACCAAGGATTCAAGGTATTATTTGTAGACCTTGACCCACAGGGAAACCTCTCCTCAACAATGGCTGCCGAAGCAGGTGAGTCAAATGCCTTTGATGTTTTGACCAAAAAAACAACGGCGAAAGAAGCAACGCAGCAAACGGCACAGGGTTCCATTATTCCATCCAGTCCACAACTTTCCGGCGCTGACCTTGAAATAACCCAGACAGGAAAAGAGTATCGGTTAAAAGAGGCACTAAGACCCATCCAGAACCAGTACGATTTTTGTATCATTGACACCCCGCCAGCCCTCGGCACCCTGACCATCAACGCCCTGACTGCGGCAACAGAAGTCATCATCCCTGTACAGGCTGATACATACAGTATACAGGGCATCACACAGCTCTATAGCACCATTGTTGCCGTCAAAGAGTACTGCAATCCAGATCTAAAGGTTCAAGGCATACTGATTACACGCTACAATAACCGTGCAATCCTGAGCCGCGATCTGGCCGACATTATTGATTCCACCGCCAAACAATTGGGCACCAAACTTTTCAAGACGACAATAAGGGAAGGCATAGCCGTGAAGGAAGCACAGGCGCGACGTGAGCCGCTTTACCGTTACGCGCCAAACAGTAACCCTGCACAGGATTATCAGGATTTTATCGTTGAATACCTGCAAGACAAAAAAGGAGAGAGGTAATAATGGCAAAAAAAACCTTCAAAGACATCAATCCAGCAATGGCATTTATGAGTAGCGCTCATCCTGAAAAAGACACATCGTATACACCAAATACACATTATACAGAGAATACACTAAACACCAAAAAAGGGATCGCCCAAGAACACAAGACCAAACGCGTCAACCTGGTCATACAACCAAGTGTTTTTGAAGACTTTACAAAAATCGCACACATGAAACGCAGAAGCTTCAACGACCTATTTAACAAGGTTATAAAAGAGTACATCGCAAGGGAAGAAAACACCATCCTTGAGTACAACAAAACATTCGGAGAAGAGTAGATCATGCCGACAATAGAAAAAATGTACACCCTAACCGAAGTTATCGCACGGTTGAACCTCGACAGACGAACCTTTTACCGCTACATAGAAAGTCAAGAAATGAAAGCCGTCAAGATAGGGAGAAAATGGGCAGTGAAAGAGAGTGACCTCCTTGAATTTTTGGCGAAGGGAACCAACAAGCCTTCTGAAGCAGCAACTGCTGGAACCCAGGAACAAACAAACGCTGAGAAAACGATGCCATGAAAAAGAAACCAGCCAATAACACTGAAACACTTTTTTTCCCAGAACTTCCCGAGTCCACTCTTTCGGCAGTAAAAAAAAGACTGATTCAATCCAGTCACGATATAACCATGAACGACCCCGAGGGGATCACCTACCAGCACAGTGTGCTCTGTCAGGTAAGCCTGCCCTACAAAAACCCTGGCAACAGTGTGAGGCACTGGGAACGCAAACAGGGAAAAGCCACGCTCCGTATTGAAGCTGGATCACTCCTGAATCCAACTTCTAACAACTACGATGAAGTTGGACTTCCTTATGGCACTAAATCCCGACTGATTCTTACTCACCTGAACAGCGAAGCACTGAAAATAGGATCGGCCATCATAGACGTGGAATCATCATTGACTGGGTTTGTAAAACGTCTCGGGCTGGCCGCACACGGACGAGACATCCGCGACATCAAGGATCACCTCGCCAGACTGTCAACCGCCATTATCCGACTTGGCTTTGTTGAAGGCCAGCACTCCATGCAGGTTAATACCAATATTGTTCGGGCAATGAATCTTTGGTTTGAAAAAAACGAGCAACAGCGAGTGCTCTGGCCTTCGACAATCCAGCTTAGTGACGACTATTTCAACAGCCTGGTCAAACATGCCGTACCACTTGACGAAAGAGCACTGGCAGCTCTATCTCATTCACCAATGGGCCTCGATGTTTATTCATGGCTGGCCCAGAGGCTACACCGCGTCAGCACGAACAAACCACAATTTATCACCTGGATGGCCCTGAATGAGCAGTTCGGCTACAACTACGAACGACTCCGAGATTTTAAAAGCGCCTTTCGTGAAATACTCATCATGGTACATTCCCAATATCATGACGCTAAATTTGAGTTAGACGACCAAGGAATGACCCTCAGAAACAGCCCTCCCCCTATTGGGAAAAAGCAGTTTTTGGTCACATAAAAAGTTATCAACATTTTGATGTGAATATTGCGAGTTATCCACGATCAGTTGGTCACGCCAATCACGATCACTTGGTCGCTCTTTTGACCATAAATCCACGATCACTTGGTCGCTCAAACCTATAGTTAATACCCTATAGCTTAACCTATAGTAGAAACCAACAACCGTTTCTTTTTTTGTTAAAGCTTTAAAAGGTAAAAAAATAGCATAATACTCTCAATGAAAAATATCACGATCAACTGGTCGCGCATAACAATCTATAAGGCATTATTTTTATGAGTCCTACATCATTAAAGAATGATAAATCAGTATGACCAATACAATAAACGTGACAAGACAAGAAGTCATCAAAAGCACGATCAACTGGTCGCGCCTTCTTGAATAATAGGTCGAACTCTATCTTATTATGATTTAATCACCTGTATAAAAAAAGTACTTAAAAACGGCGGATATTTTGAACCAAGAAATTGAACTTGGAAATCAGAATTCACATCATTACAGCCTCATCCACACAAGAAGTCGAATGGTACGGATTACTTCCTCGGTCACTCACCATCTAAGCAAGAAACGAAAAGCACGGGCAGTTGGTCACAACCCAGCCTGAAGCCTATACCGCTACAACTCATCACCCTATCTCAGGTAACTCCAGCCCTGACACAAACCCCACAAACGCGGCCTCTACAAGAGAACCGAATTTCTGTGGCCATAGAGACGATTTGTCGGCAAAGTCCTCACCACAGGCCACTACAAGGGCATAGACAGCCACTTGTATTGTTATAGCCACATGAGCCTATTTATTATCATCCGGTGTAGATAGTGAACTACCATCTCTCAGCTCTTTTAACTTTATAGGGTCAATCGTAATAGTGATTTTATGTTTACCGGCATACTGCTTATCAGACCTTACTATAGAGAATCCGATACCTCCCAATGCCTCCCTATTACGATCCAGTAGGCCTCTCATACCCCTACCATTCACAGGGAATCCTGAAGTACGATTATTTGTATTTTTCAGAATCTCTAAAAGTTCCTCAACGAACCCCTCAAATACTACATTACTACTTTCGGTGCGTTTGATTGCGTATTTAATGAGTGTACTTATAGCTAAAGATCCCTCACTATTTCTTACTGCCCGGTTATGGTTTATCTTTACCATCATATCCCTGAATCCACCTTCCTCACTTGGAACACCTTCCTCTTTTGGCATGAGCCTGTTAAGAGCTTCTCCTACCATTACAAAGTCCACCATTCTCCAACTACAGGGCAGTGATATAGTTTTTACTTCCTTTATTACAACTGCCAGCAATTCTACAAGCATATTGAATATTACAGGGTAGTCCTTCTTCCATTCATCATCACACTCATTTATACTTTTGTACTCAGTGATTTTCTCAAGAGTTAAGCTCACTGTCCTCTCCATCAAATCAGGCTCGGTAATTGCGGACGTGATACCATTTATGATTAAAGAACACAGCAATTTACGCTGATATACGCCACCATTTGTGTACAGCTTTCTGCCGGTGTCCGTAGAGCCAGTAGCGCATTTGCAAAGATAATCAGAAGAACTCTTGTCGATGTGACTAACGTTATCCAGAATCAGGACATGATGGCAATCAGTCATTACTCCGATGTCTGAAGTTGAGGACTCTGGTTTCACCTCTCCTCCTGAAGAGGGATCAATAAGACTTTGAGTGCGTTTAGATGATGTTGTCTTTATTGAACCTGCGTCACCTAAAAATTCCAAACCAGGAAAGACACTACTATACTGCATGGTAGTAAGCAACCAAGCCAAGTATATTCGTCTATCGGCATTATTCGCTAATTTAATATGCTTCCACAGGAGTTTTAACCCCCCAGCTCCTCCACCTTTAACGGGAACAGGAAGGGGGTTAAGTACCAGGTTGGTTGGATAGGCTGATGTTTTCAGTTCCAAAGGACTAACCATCTTCCAGTCCCCATCCTCAAAATGAATTACAGGATATCCAGCCTCTTTATTGTGGGTTGCTATCTGATTACAGCCATTTTCATCTTTACCTATCCTTTTGAAGGTTGTGACCGTCGAGCCTTGAGTCGAACATTTCATTTCTATATGGGAAATAACCTCAGACATCACTGTTTTATTTACAGTGAGTTCAGTCATGATAAACCACGCACTTGCGATATGATCTGGCAAATATGGAGAGTCAACAGCAATAACTTCGCCGGTCAGTAGCTTTACCCATCCCTTCCCGTATTTCTCAGGATCTATCAGGTATTCGCACCCTTCCAAACATGACCGAACTATTTGAGTCGATAAGGGGATCTTATTCTCAGCTTCACTGGAGGTTTCTGGCGCGGCATCAAAAGCGTCTCTAACAATAGTCACCGCTGTCTCGTAGGGGGTTCCTGCACTGGTCAGGGTGCTTATTGCTGAGTTGTAATCGAGCTTCTTTGTTGAAGTGATAGAAGCGTGATAGATAACATCCTCAGCTTTTTGTCCTTGCTTTTTGTTTTTTGCTATCATGATTGTTATTTGTTTGGTTATTAAGAGAATCTGCTTGAGCTGATGAGTGTTTGATAATTGTTTAGGGGAGAGCTGATAGATTTTGGCTGCGCTTCCAAAATCGTCTCTCCCTTCCACACAGATTGCCTAACAACTAAACATCAACTTCTTCCTTTTGACACAGGGAAAACAGTTTGCTTAGGATTTACACTTTAGCCATTCCTTTTCGCTGTACAGATGGAAAACGATGTTGTTTTTATTCAAGCTTTTTGGTGTAAATAGTAACAGCCCAGGTCGAGGGCTGTCAGATGGGATATGGGTGAGGTGTGGTCTATTCCAGAGCCTCTCCAAGGTATCCGGTCATAGTTCTGTGGATGTATTCATCCAGCCCCAGAGTATCAATCTCGTTGAGTTTTTCAGTGGCTTCTTTGATTTCTTCAGGACTGAACCACAGTTCCATGCCGCCGACCATTAAAACTCCGCCAATTGCCTCAGAGTCTTTGATTACTTGGTAGATTTCTTCGGTGAGTGATTGTGTGCTCATGGTTGCTTTAGTTAAGGAAATATTTGCTGGGTTGAAGTTTGAATTCCGTGACAAGGACTACCGGTTGTTGGATAGTGGCAGGGGATTCATTATATGCCTTGCATTTTGCCGACCGTGCCAATTGCGCGGCACTCATTCTGGCAATAGTCTCAGGGCTTCTTTTACCACAACCATATTTATTACCTTTTACATGGGCATGGAGGGCATTCTTGTGTGCCTCTGATAGAACTTTGCCAACTCGGTTCTTATTGCCCTTGAGCGATTGGCTGATGGCGGCTTTCGATTTCGGTGTGTGCATCATACATATATCTGTTTATGGTTTAAATGCGCGTAATTCCTTTTCACCTGCTTATGGAAAACGATTGTGATTCCATTCATCAAACATAGAACCAGTGAATGGGTGTGAGCATTATCCTATATCTCTTTTCATGAGAAATAGAATAGGTAATAGCCGATTAAAAGGGATTGAAGGGATTGAAAAGCTAAAAAGAGTTTTTGGAGAGGTTTACTATGTGATAGTGCTTTTTATAGAAACTACCCTGAGCCAATCCTTAATGCCTTCAAAAAAAGCTATAAGTCTATATTTTATATGATGAAGGGATTGTAAAGACATTGGTTTTATATGTCTTTAAGTACTCTTTTTTGAAATCTTTTCAGTCTGGATTGAAGGCATTTGTGATGAATTTGAAGGCGTTGGTGAAGGTATTGGGAGAATTTGAAGGCATTGATGAAGACATTGGTTGTATGCCTTCAAATAGGCTGTTAAAAGAAAAAAGGGCATTTAGAAAAGGTATGTCCTGTAGTAGAACCAAAGAAAAAAAGACCATTTATACAAAAAGTGTGAATGAAGGTTGAAGGTGAATAGTACCGGCCATTGGCATTGAACTCGACTTCCGGATCGGCTTTTTCCAGTCAGGAAACCAGACTTCCAGTCACTTTTATCAGTGAGGACGGCCTGACTCAGGAACGCGGGCCGATAGCACACTCAGGGGAGTAGCAAGTTGTCAATGGCTTGTTGCTTGGAGGTGAAAACTCCTTGGAACTCGTTCAGGGCCGTTTCGCAAACGATGTACACGGGGTTACACCGTTTTTAGCAATGGCAAAGCTAAGGGGGTAGTGATATAGTGGTTGTTTTGGAAAGGCAATTGAAATCAGTCAAAACCCGTTAAAATGCTTCAGACGTAATTATGATGAGTACTGAACGGGAAGATCCATGCTTTTCAGGAACTGAAGGTTTTTTTAGGTAATGATGAACCAACACTGAAGAGTTAGCAATATTTCGATTCTTTGCGTACAGACTTCAGCCAGGTTGCAACTTCTCTCCCAAACGGCACTTCTCTCTGGGCGCACGTCCTGGGCCGGTTATGGCGCAGTTTATGGGCATAGAGAGTTACTGAAGCAACCCAAAACTATGCTATCGCCATATTTTTGAGGCAGAAGATTTATGAATTTTTATAAAACCCTTCTTTTCGTTTCTTCTGCCCATAATCATTTATGATTAGCATTTTATTTTTGAGACGCTCTAATGGCGGAGTCTTGGTGCTCTGACGCAGTTTGGCGAACCTCTGAAAAATTGATACCTATGCACAATATCAGTAACTGAAGTGTAAAACAAACTATGTAACTATGGGCAGGAAGAGTTGGACAGAAGAGGAGAAAAAACGACAATCTGAACTCATAAAAAAGTGTAGACCTTGGGAAAAATCTACAGGCCCCAGAACCCCAGAGGGGAAGAGAATCTCATCTCGGAATGCCTATCGGGAATTAGAGGAAATGAACTGCGTACAGCTCATCAGCAAATATGGAAGAGACCTCAGAGAATATCAACATCATAAGAGGTTGTTATCTTCAAAAATGAAACAACTATTCATCGCCGATCCGGATAGTGGTTTGCCAGTCTCTATTAACGAAGTGTTTGATGCACGGCGATAACCACTAATCATTTGATGTAAACAGCGTGCAAACTGTTTTCCATTATAGGAGTATCTACCTTGAGAACAGTATCCAGAACACATTATGTCCAGCAAAACAGGTAACAAAGAGAAGCAACAACCTCAAGACACCAACCTCGTCGTAACAGCACAAGGGATTCAAGAGATTCAGCCAGTGCCAGAAGCACAAGCTCTCGATCTCGACACTCTCACAAGTATTTACCAAAGGGGAAGCTTTGAAGTTATTCAGGCTCTCTTCTCTCAGGCCTCCTTGGAGGCAGAACGATTGGAGAGTATACGGAAGAACCTCAAAAGAGTCGAAGAGAAGCTCTATGACCCGCTCAACATTGAGACCATGAGCAATGATGAGCTTAGCAGAATAGCTGATCTTTCTCAAAAGGCTGTGGGCGGCTCAACGAACTATCTGTTTAAACTCCAAAACGGAATGACTACTGGCCTGGAGGTTATTGGAACTCTACAGAAAAGTCAACAATCGAGTACCAACGCAAAAATTGATAACCCCGACCTTGATTTAGTGAAGAGAGAGCTGGGTGACATTCTCCTTCAGAAGATAAAAGAGAAAGCAGCAGAATAGG
>CAILRB010000079.1 GCA_903836465.1 uncultured Chlorobiaceae bacterium | reverse complement strand
AGACGGTATACGAGAAGGGTATCAAGCTCTATGGTAAGGAAAAAAAGAATCTGGAAAAAAGACTGATGCGCTCACCAAGCCTTCATTGGTGGGATATAAGCATCAGGCCTAAAATGGTATTTTTATAATGACGGCGTCCCTAATAAAGGTGTAGCCTATTCAATAGAAGGACAGTGACTTTCATGAATGTGTACCATCATCTTTATCTGGGTATACTCATTTTTCTGATTCTTGCAGGGCTTGCAGCATTCGTCGGTCTCATTTTTCATATCGGAGGTTAATATGGATATTGTGGTATTACTCACATTTTTCGCCTGCATGGTTTACCTGGTTTTTGCCATTGTCAATCCTGAGAAATTTTAACAATCAAGTCATGTCGCAGCTTTATTTATTGTTACTTGTTGTTCCTCTCCTTTTGTCATGGCCTCTTGGACTCGCTATGGCAAGACTGATCGAGCCTGGTGAGGCATCTGGTTATGGCCTATGGACTTCAGGCATTTTCAGAAAAATCGGCGGCGCCCCGGTCATCGAAGAGCAGGATTGGAAGCGCTATCTCCTTTCCATGATGGTGTTCAACGTTGTGATGTTTGCGTTTGTGACGATCATTCTTGCCCTGCAGCAGTGGCTTCCATTGAATCCTGATGCGAAAGGGCCGCTTGAGGCAAGCCTTATATTTAATACAGCGGCATCGTTTGTGACGAATACCAACTTGCAGCACTACTCCGGTGAAGTATCCATGAGCTATTTTTCTCAGCTTTTCGGGTTGATGTGGCTGCAGTTTGTTTCGGCTGGTACAGGAATTGCCTGCCTTGCGGCTCTTGCCAGAGCGCTCGGCGGGAAGCAGACTGTCGGTAATTATTACCGTGATCTGCTGCGCATCACTTTTTTTATTCTGCTGCCGCTGTCTCTTTTTGTTGCTTTGCTTCTTCTGGCAGGAGGCGTACCGATGACTCTGGATGGCGCGATAGTAGCTCACACCCTTGAGGGTGCAACACAAACAATAGCACGCGGGCCCGTAGCTGCTATGGTGGCGATCAAGCAGCTTGGCACAAACGGCGGAGGTTTTTTTGGCGGCAATTCAGCTCATCCGTTCGAGAATCCTTCGTTTTTTACCAATATAGTGGAGTGTGTTAGTATTGTTTTACTTCCCATGGCTGTGGTCTGGATGTTCGGGCGCATCACGGGACGAATGCGCGATGCAGTTGTGATATTTTCGGTCATGATGGCGTTGCTGCTTTTGAAAAGTGCAGCGGCAATCTGGTTAGAAAGTGCTCCGGCTGCGGCATTGTCTGGTTTTCCCGTTGACATAACCCCAAATCTGGAAGGCAAGGAACTTCGTTTTGGATCAGGGGCTGGCGCATTTTGGGCAGCTTTGACAACGGCGACAAGCAATGGTTCTGTCAACTGTATGCACGACAGCCTCAACCCGCTGACCGGCCTTGTGCCACTTGCCGGTATGTGGATGAATGTGGTTTTTGGCGGCGTTGGTGTTGGCCTCATCAACATGTTTATTTTTATCGTTGTCGGTGTTTTTATCTGCGGCATGATGGTGGGTCGTACACCGGAATATTTTGGCCGAAAGGTTGAAACCCGTGAAATGACGCTTGCGCTGCTTGCTTTGCTGGTTCATCCCGCGCTGATTCTGGGAGGGACAGCACTGTTTGCGGCAACTCCGGCAGGTGCCGCAACGGTACTGAATAACGGTGCCCACGGGTTTACCGAAATTCTCTATGAGTTTACCTCTGCGGCAGCGAACAATGGTTCCGGTTTCGAGGGGCTTGCTGATAATACGGTTCCCTGGAACATTGCCACAGGTGTGGTGATGCTGCTGGGACGATACATTCCTGTCATTCTGCCTCTTGCCATTGCCGGTTCACTGGCATCAAAAAAACCGGTTCCCGAAACAGCCGGGACCCTTCGAACGGATACACTGCTTTTTGGACTTATTATTCTCGGCAGCGTTGTGTTTATCGGAGCACTTCTTTTTCTGCCCGTCGCTGTTCTTGGTCCGGTCGCCGATCATCTTACTGCAATCAATCATTGAAATAATGATGAACAGTCATTCAGTGCCACATACTTCTGAACAGGCTAAATTCGAGCGCCGTCAGATAAAAAAAGCCTCTATTTTTGAAAAAGAGCTTGTTGTCAGCGCACTTAGCCGCTCTATAGTGATGCTTGATCCAAGGGCTATGGTAAAAAATCCTGTCATGTTTGTTACTGAAGCAGGAGCCGTGCTGACAACACTTATTGCAGGTGTCAATGCCATAAGTGGAGTTGGACACCAGCTCTATACCGTAACGGTCATGCTCATATTGTGGCTTACGGTGATGTTTTCAAACTTTGCCGAAGCCCTGGCGGAAGCTCGGGGCAAGGCCCAGGCGGAGAGTCTCAAACGTACACGCCAGAATACGGTTGCAAGAAGAGTAAGTGATGGTAAAGAGGAATCCGTAAATTCTGACGAACTCCAGGAAGGTGACCGGGTTATTGTCTTGACCGGGGAAATTATTCCTGGAGATGGCGAGATTATTGAAGGGGCCGCTCTGGTTGATGAATCGGCCATTACCGGAGAGTCAGCACCGGTAGTAAGAGAGGCTGGTGGCGATCGATCCGGAGTTGTCGGAGGAACACGAGTCATCTCGGATTATATCGTTGTTCGTATTGCCGTTTCATCAGGACACTCCTTTCTTGATAAAATGATCGCCCTCGTCGAGGGGGCCGTCAGGCAGAAAACACCCAATGAACTTGCTCTGACGGTGACCCTTGCAGGTCTTACGCTGGCGTTTTTAATGGTAACGGGTACACTCTGGCCAATCGGTAAATATTTTGGTATAACCCTTCCTGTGCCGACGCTGGTAGCTCTCCTTGTCTGCCTTATTCCGACCACCATTGGAGCACTGCTTTCCGCCATAGGGATTGCTGGTATGGATCGGGCACTTTCTGCCAATGTGCTGGCAAAGAGCGGCAAAGCCGTGGAGCTTGCCGGAGATATTGACACACTCCTTCTTGACAAGACCGGTACCATCACCATGGGCAACCGACAGGCAACGGATTATTTTCCTTTGCCGGGTATCAGCAGGGATCGTCTTGCTTCGATTGCCATGAAGGCATCATTCGGCGATCAGACGCCTGAAGGAAAATCAATTATTACTCTTGCTGAAAAAACGTTGGGCATAAAGGCTGTTTATGATGGTGAAGGAAAAGTTGTGCCGTTTTCAGCTCAATCCCGAATGAGTGGTATTGATTTCCCCGATGGTCAGAGCCTCCGCAAAGGTGCGCCTGATACACTCATAAACTATTGTGCAAGATTGGGCGGAACGGTCTCCGAAACATTACAGGGGTTGGTTGATGATGTTGCCCGCAAGGGCATGACCCCTATTGCTGTCGCTGAAGGTAAGGAGCTTCTTGGTGTGATTGCTCTTTCCGATATTCTCAAACCCGGCATCTACGACCGTTTTGCCCGTCTTCGTGCCATGGGTTTGCGCGTGGTGATGGTGACCGGTGACAATCCACTTACTGCCGCAGCCATTGCAGCCCAGGCTGGCGTCGATGATTTCATTGCCTCAGCGCGTCCCGAAGACAAACTGCATTATATACGAAAAGAACAGCAGAGCGGAAGACTTCTTGCCATGATGGGGGATGGCACCAATGATGCGCCAGCGCTTGCCCAGGCTGATATTGGAGTCGCTATGAACTCCGGTACCCAGGCGGCCAAAGAGGCGGGAAATATGGTCGATCTCGACAGTGATCCAACAAAACTCATTGAGATTATCGAAATCGGCAAACAGTTGCTTATGACGCGAGGTGCGCTGACGACGTTTTCTATCGCCAACGATGTCGCAAAATACTTTGCCATTATTCCGGCAATGTTTGTTCTGGCAATACCAGGGCTTCAGGTCCTCAATATCATGCATCTTGCGACACCCGAAAGCGCAATTCTCTCCTCATTGATTTTTAATGCCATTATCATTCCTCTGCTGATACCTGTTGCTATCAGGGGCGTTAAATATCGCCCGATGGGAGCCGATACCCTCCTTCGTAAAAATCTGATCATCTATGGTTTGGGAGGCGTCATGGTGCCCTTTGTCGGCATCAAGCTGATTGATATGGTTCTTGCATTGACCGGTCTTGTTTAAGCAAACGTGTTACTATCATGACAACAATACTATCGTTCAGGGAGCTTACCCGGCAATGTTGGGTATCATTACGTCTGCTTCCATTAACCGTTCTTATCTGCAGTGGACTCTATACATTAGTTATTCTTCTGGCTGGTCGGGTAATTCCCGGTTCTTCATCAGGGTCACTTGTCCGTGCTGAAAACGGGGAGGTTATCGGCAGTACACTTCTGGCCCAGCAGTTTACCCGGCCAGAATATTTCTGGCCTCGACCTTCGGCAGTCTCATGGAATGCATCAGGATCTGGAGGCAGCAACCTCTCTCCCGCATCTCTCGCGATGCGCCAAAGGACAGAAAAACTGCTTGCTGAGCTTGCCCCAAAAAAAGGGGAAAAGGTTCCAGCCGATCTTGTTACGGCTTCAGGCAGCGGTCTTGATCCTCACATCTCCATTGAGGCAGCTCTCTTTCAGGTGCCGAGAGTGGCTCATGCAAGAGGCCTCTCCTCTGAAGAGGTGATGAGTCTCATCAATAATCCTGCAAGCGGAACAACCACCATTCCCTTATTGAATAAATCACTGGTTAATGTTCTGCAACTCAACAGATTGCTTGACCGACTGCAGAAATAGATCTGCAAAAACATTGAATCAATGGAAGAAAAAACTACGGAGAGCAACAGAGCTGACAGCTTTTTGCATCTGATTCAGCGATCTCAACGCGGCAAACTCAAGATCTATCTTGGTTACTGCGCTGGAGTCGGTAAAACCTGGCAAATGCTGCAGGAGGCAAGACGTCTTAAAGACAATGGGATTGATGTTGTTGTTGGTCTTGTAGAAACCCATAACAGGAAAGAGACTGAAGCCCTGCTGTCAGGGCTGGAGATTATTCCCCGAAAAAGTATGTTATATCGGGGCATCGAAATTACCGAAATGGATATTGATGCTGTTCTTCAGCGTCGTCCCTCAGTTGTGCTTGTTGATGAACTTGCTCATACCAATGTTCCGGGAAACAGAAATTCCAGAAGATATGAAGATGTTGAGGAGATTCTTGCTGCTGGTATTCATGTTATTTCCACCTTGAACATTCAGCATATCGAAAGCCTTTATGAACTGGTAGAACAGGCCACCGGAGTGAAGGTTAAGGAACGTGTGCCTGACCGTATTCTGGTGCTGGCCGATCAGCTTGTCAATGTTGATATTACAACCGATGATCTGCGTCAGCGCCTCTCCGAAGGAAAAGTCTATGTTCCTGGTCTTCTGGAGACGGCCCTCTCTAACTTTTTTCAATCTGAAAATCTTGAGCAGCTCAGGGAGCTGACCCTGCGAGAGCTTGCTGCACAGCTTGATTCGAAGCGGAGGAACCACTTTCATGATGACTCGGTTGCCAATCCTGATCAGCTTATGGTTTGCCTCAGTTCAAAAACACGGAACTGTGATGCCATTCTGCGCTACGCATCGCGTATAGCAGGGAGGCTGAACAGAGACTGGTATGCGGTCTATGTGAAGACACTTTCCGAGAGTCCAATCAATATTGATGCAAAAGTTCAACGATTGCTTTCCAATACGCTTGCTCTTGCCCAGGAACTTGGCGCTACGGTATTTACCTATAAAGGTGACGATGTGGTTAAAACCATTCTGCAGTTTGCCAGGGAATATCGTGTCGGACACATCATCATCGGCAATTCAGGAAGAACACTTTCGTTATGGCAACGTCTTCAGGGTCGACAGACCATTATTGAACGTTTGATCAGTGAATGTAGGGGTATCAACGTCATTGTTCTCGATACCAGGGAAGAGGGCATTGTACAAAAGCCAAAACTCTTTTCCGGCTTAAAAGGAAGCCTCACGGCAGTAACCCGGTCTCAATATGGATGGAAAGGGGTGATCAGGAGTGCAATTGTTCTCCTTTGGGATAGTGTTCTTGAAAAAGAAGAGGCATTTCGCCAGTTGCTTCACGAATGCTGTCTTGTCAATCCTGGTATTGACGAAGTGAGTGCGCTCAAAAGCCTTTTTGAACGGGAGCTGCAGGGAGGGACCTTTGTTGGTGCAGATATCGCCATTCCTCATGCCAAACTTGACAACCTCAACAAACCGGTTCTCGCTATAGGCGTCAGCCGGGTAGGCATTTATGATGCAGAATCAGGCAAAACAACACGGATTATGTTTCTGATCCTCTCTCCACAGTCCGATCCTGACAGTCACATTCAGCTTCTTGGCGTCATCAGCAAAATGGCTGCTGACAGCTATTGGCGTAATATGATGCTTGAAACCCGCAGTAAAAAGGAGATTATCCGGATTATACGGAACTGGCTGCGATAGCGCTGTGGAAGTCTGAGTGCTGACAACGTGGCAGACAAGCTGGTGTGTCTTTGAAGAATGGTTGGGGTAAAAATTGGGATAATTCAGCACAAAGGTTCTTGAAAAGTAGGCTTTCAGGTTGTAAAGAAGACGTGGCGAAGTGATTGAGGTTATGTATCTCACTCGGCAATATTCTGTGTGTTTCCTTATTATTTATACCACAAATATCAATAGCTTTACTGTAATTGTTTGCGATACTGTTTTCAGTGCACTTAAAATCCTTGTTGATATTTTTGTCGCTGGTTTAGACTGATCTATATATACCGAAATGATAAATAGGCGTTTTCGCTGCATCTTATTTTTAAATAATAATTTATATTGCTTTTTTGAATAATTTTGAAGCTGTTTTATAGTAGAAGGAGGTTTCGGCTTTTTCCGAATTAGGCAGATCAGTCTTAACGATGTTATTCGCAAAACTTAATAACAACATTTTATGAGCAAGACGATTGATCACCTTGAAGAGCTCTTAGCAGATGGAATAGAGCTGAGTTCGAATTGGCAAATGGAATGCTGGTCGGCAAGGGTCTCGGCATTCTTGAGATCAGCGCTCGGACCCGATTATTCACGTGAATTCGAAAACAGAACGGATAAGGACGAAATTAAGCAGCACTCTTATCGACTCGGTCATATCCAAGGAATTATCAGCAAACTCGAAGCGAATGCGTCGCAGACGCATGAAACTACGAATGCTGGCATATTGCGATCCACAGTGAACGCGCCAATTCTCAACTCTCGGAAGGTTTTCATTGTCCATGGTCATGACAATGAAGCGAAAGAAAGAGTTGCCCGTTTTCTTGAAAAACTTGGTTTGGAGCCAATAATTCTTCACGAGAAGGCGTCTTCTGGTCGTACAATTATCGAAAAATTTGAAACTTATTCTGGAGACATTGCTTTTGCAGTGGTTTTACTTACGCCTGACGATGTAGGTGGTGCTGCGCTTTCCCGCGAAAACCAAAAACCACGTGCTCGCCAAAACGTTATTCTGGAACTGGGGTATTTCCTGGGAAGGCTTGGCCGAGTAAGAATATTCGCTCTATATAAGGGCAAATTAGAGCTACCCTCTGACTATCAGGGCGTCCTTTATATTGATATGGATGATGCCGGTGCTTGGAAAGCCAAGCTTGCTCAAGAATTTGTGGAAGCCAAGCTTCAAATCGATTTTGACGGTCTGCTTGGCGGATAAGACTCGTTGGACGCGAGCGTGGGGATGCCTCTCGTAACTTGCTTGGTACGGCGAAGGGTGCTTCGAATTGCGGCGTCGCATCAACTTTTACGTTAAGAAAAACTGATCCACCATAATAACCCTGATCTCCATAAACTGCAACATTCCCCAATTTCTGGCGACAATTGTCATCGTTTTCCTTTTTATCCAAACTGCATCAGTAATGAACTTGCTTGTACCAGCTTATTTCTATCCCGGTGCGAACTGGGACAAACTCACTGCCGCTGCCAGCAGGGTCGGCATCGTCGCTATCGCGAATCCGAACAATGGCCCCGGCAAAGCCAGCGATGCCAAGTACACCACCGCCATCACCAACCTCCGCAACGCCGGTGGCCGGGTGATCGGATATGTTTCGACCCATTATGTCAATAGGTGCGCCAAGGAGGTGAAAGCCGAAATTGACCTCTGGATGTTGTTGTATCCGAACATCGACGGCATCTTTCTCGACGAGATGAGCAACGATACAACTGAGGCCCACATCAACTACTACCGCGATTTGACCTCTTATGTGAAAAATACGTATTCTGGCTGCGACTTCACTGTGGCCAATCCAGGATGCAGCTTTCCTGAAACCTATCTGACAAGCAATTGTGCAGATTGCTTTGTGATTTTTGAGTCTTGCTCCGGATTCGATTTCTGGTCTTCCGATAGTTGGGTTAAGTCCATCCAAGACAAACCGTTCGCGGTACTGCCCTACAACATTTGCTCCCCCAAAATAATGAATACCTGCGTTGATCGCGCCTCCAACGAAGGAGTTGGGTTTGTCTATGTAACTGATGATGGCGGTTGCAATCCGTGGGATGCACTCCCCGCGTATTGGGATGCTCTCGTCAGCAAAGTCGCCTCAAAGTGATTCGCTGTATCGCGCATCCTGTGCTATCAACAGGCTATGTTAGCTCGCTTCAATTCTGAGTGCAAACAATAAGGCAGAAAATCTGATGTATCTTTGAAGAATGGCCGGGGGCTTGCTATCTTGATTGTGGTGGATAATGCCTCGGACTTGCTGAATGATGGAGCGACCTGAGTCATATTGTAATTTCGTTTGTTATAGAGTCTAATGTATTATGATTTTACAAAAAATAGTTACGGTTTGAAGCCATGAGTGTTGACAGCATGAAAATCATAGTTGACTTTACTGTGATAAAAAACATATTGCTTACGATTCCCGGGTGGGCAGTGGTATGGTTTATCATCAGGCAACTGTACAACCATTATCAGAACTGGAAAACAAGCAAGGAGCTGGTTGGGTACCATTTTGAGCCTCATAATGTCAAGGCGAAAATGAAACAAAAGCGCAAAATATAACGCCATCGGTTGAAGATGAAGCGGCAACCGCAGGTGATTTTATTGTGCGGCAAGAGCTGATTCCATTTTTTGTCAAGAGGGCATTCAGGAAAAAAGAGAAAGACAAGTTTTATCTCGTGCTGGGGGATTCCGGTATGGGAAAAACAACCTTCATGATCAACCTTTATCTGCGGTATAACTCTTTTTTCAACGTTGGTCGTCAGTACACGATAAAATTGCTGCCTTTTGGAGAAAAGAGGATTCTTGAAAAGATTGAGGAGATCAAACAAAAGGTGGATGCGTCAAACACCATTCTGCTGCTTGACGCTTTTGACGAGTACCATAAATTATTACCGCCAGAGAAATCTGATGGCTTGACAGATGATGTGCGTTTCCGTCAGGTTTTGAATGAGGTGATTGAGGCGGTGCAGGATTTTCGGGAAATTGTTATTACAAGTCGCACACAATATTTTCCGGGGCAGGAGGATAAGCCCTATAAACTCGAAATCGGACGTCCGGACGATGGTGGCACTCATACGCTTGTGAAGCTGTACTTGTCGCCTTTCGACGAGCGGGATGTAACGCATTATTTGAATCTCTACGGGTCATATTCCCCGCCGCTTGCGGCGTGATATGATGTATATTATTTGGCATGAGCGAATATATTCACAAGAGCCATAATGTCACCGTTCTAATGTATCACATAGTGCTACCAGCAAAGTATAGACGCGT
>CAILRB010000078.1 GCA_903836465.1 uncultured Chlorobiaceae bacterium | reverse complement strand
TTCAGTCAACAATGATTATAATAAGGTGTTATTACGCTTGCGCTGACGGATTGCCTGAGATTATCTGATATTTTCGTTCTTCAAATATCAATGTAACATATTATTTTATAATCTAATATAACCTTTTCGTTCAGACACTAGGTATCAAAAAAAAACAGGAGTGCCATGGGAGAAATTGTTGACAGAGTACAGAAGCACAGGACAAAGTTACGCAATGAAGGGCTGTGTTCCTTACAAATATGGGTTCCAGATACATGCCGTCAGGGATTTGCGGAGGAGTGCATGCGCCAGTCTGCGCTGCTCAACAACGATCCGCATGAGACGGAAATTATGAAGTTTCTGTATGAAGCAGCAGACCGTGAAGGGTGGACAGCATGAAACGGGGCTTTTCGAGACCGCTTCATTGCGCAGTTCCTGCAGTAAACTCGCCCTGCGCTGATGATTCTGAATAAAACTTTGATAAAGTCACCATGTATATCGACACCAGCAAAACCACCATCAACGGCAAAACCTACTATCGGTACCTTTTTCGCGAATCCTATCGTGAAGATGGCAAGGTAAAGAATCGCACTCTGGGAAAAATCTCCAAATGTTCAGAGGAAGAGGTTGCCGCCATGAAACTTGCCCTGAAACACAAAAAAAACTTGTCTGCCCTGCTGAATATCGAGGATGTTGAACTCCACGACGGCCCTCGTGTTGGTGTGGTATTTGCCCTGAAAGCGCTTGCCGAGAGGCTTGGTATCAGCAAGGCACTTGGCAGCAGCCGTGAAGGAAAGCTCGCTTTGTGGCAGGTTATGGCTCGATTGATCGGAGATGGTGAACGCCAGGATGCCGTCAGGATGGCTGCAAGTTATGGTGCCTGTGAAGTGCTTGAATTAGAGAGTGTTAGCGCTGATGATCTGTCCACTAATCTGGCATGGCTGACGAACAATCAGGTGCGACTTGAGAAGCAGTTATTCAAGCAAAATTCGGTGAGCGCTCGTCAGGAATTGGTGCTGGAAGATGTGATCACAATGCCGCAGGATAAACCGGAACATGCTTTCCAGACGTTCAGACAAAGCCACCCTCAAATTGAGCCGGTCGAAGCTGGCATTGGTGGCCAGGGGCTGGTGATCATGCTTGCCTGTAACATCGAGCGATTGTTATCAGAACTCTGGAAAGAGTGTGACTGCACTGTGCAGCAAGGAATCGATGAACTTGGTACAATACGCAGCACAATCGTCACCATCAAGGAGGCACGCTGCCAGAAAATTCCTCAATCGACAGGAGTGGCCGGGGAGTTACTTGCCGCAGCAGGAGTTACCCTTCCATCAATCATTGAGGCAAAAAATAGTGATGCAGAGAGTGGCAGAAAACTTGCGATCAAGCGCGAGTGATATAATTCAGCAAGTCTTTGCCGGATATGGAATCTCAAGATTCTTGTTGCAAGTAGGCGCGTTTCTGCCTATGCTTCAGGGTAGTGACGGAATCACGAAGACAGGGGATGAAAATGGAACAAAAGAAAATGCCTCCGACCATGAAGTATGTCTTTATGGCGACAAGCGCCAATTTCGGCAACATGTTCAGCATGGCCGGGGCTTCCCTGTTTCTGCCGTTCCTGCCGCTGCTGCCAAAGCAGATACTGCTGACCAACCTGTTGACCGATTTCCCGGAGATCACCATCTCAAGCGACCGTGTTGATGCCATCAATATCGCCCAGCCTCATCGATGGGATATTCATTTTATCCAGCGCTATATGATCACCTTCGGGATTCTCAGCTCCTTTTTTGACTTTTTCACCTTTGGAGTCCTGCATTATGTGCTGCACGCCAAAGAAGCCGAGTTTCAGACCGGCTGGTTTGCTGAATCGGTCATCTCCGCCTCACTCATTGTGCTGGTGATCCGCACTCGCCTCCCCTTTTTCAAAAGCCTTCCCGGCAAGTATCTGCTTA
>CAILRB010000077.1 GCA_903836465.1 uncultured Chlorobiaceae bacterium | reverse complement strand
ACCTGCAACAGCAAGTCGTTTCGTCCTAAACCTTTGGTTTCATGTTGCGCCAATCCTGCTTCATCGCGTCCAATACCAGACAAGGCTTCACCCTGCCCTCCCTTGGCTCGCTCCGGTTGCCCGGACTTCTGATGCAATGCACAATTAAGCAACATATCCTCCAGTTTTCCTTCTCGTTCGGCCCTTCACTCTTTATGAGCTATTACGGCCTCTGCTGACTTCTCGCCCCACATTGCTGCGTCGCCCTTTCAGGCATAAGGCGAGACCTCCCCAGGTAAGAGCACGATCCTTCCCCGCACAACCGCCGGATTTACGCCGCCTGACCCTTGACCACAAGGGCTTCGCAGTCAATTGCCTGCTCGCCCTGATCGGCTTCGCCTCGTATCTGGTTTTTGTTCATCGGCTCGCGGTTTCGTTCCACGCTTCCTCCCCACACTCGGTCACCCTCATGCAGTTGCGCTTCCCTTCGTTCGCTGTGGTCAACTCACGGGAGGACTTTCACCTCCAAGATCTTGCCCATGCTGGGCGCACAATTCGACCGCCTCAAGGCGGTCTTTCTGTTGTCGGTCACTGCCCCGTCGTGAGGCATGCGGCGCTTCGTCCCTCAGCACCGCTCACCTCCCGCCTGCCATCTCCCTCTTGCTCAAGAGTAAAGCCGGAAGAAACTGCCACTTGAACTACGGGACGAAGACCAGGCGGAAGCCAACATCGCCGGTGCGGTCGCCAGGGGCGGCGCCGTGGCGACAAGCCGACCGGCAGTCCTCGGCACTGCCGCTCCAGCTCCCGCCGCGAAGAACACGGCCCGAACCGCTATTCGGGCCCTTCGGATCCTTTTCCACCCCGTTTTCCTTGCACTTATTATAATAGTCACTTCCGAACCAGTCACTGCACCACTCCCGCACGTTGCCATGCATATTGTAGAGTCCCCATTTGTTGGGCTCAAAACTCTCAACGGGGAGCGTCTTCTCGCGGTACTCTCCTTTCGGATTGCCATTGTAAGGATAATTTCCGTCATAATTTGCCTGCTTCGTTGTCAGGTTATCCCCTGTGTTGAACGGTGTGTTGTTCTTTCCCGCACGGCACGCATACTCCCACTCCGCCTCGGTGGGCAAACGGAACTTCTTGCCCGTTTTTTCCGTCATCCACTTGCAAAATGCCACAGCATCGTTCCAGCTTACATGTATAACTGGATGATTATCTTCATTTGCACCTCTTTCCTTACCCGACACATCATGCCGCCAGTTAACACCCTCTGTATCTTTCCACTCTTTACCATTCCAAATATAGCTACTGTTCTTTTCTTCTGCATCAGTGCGGTAACCAGTGGTCTTAATGAAATCCCTGAACTCCTTGACCGTCACCACATACTTGCACATCCAGAAGTCACTCACCTCAACCTCATGCAAGGTTTCATCACTGCTTCTGCCCACCTCCGTCTCCGGGCTCCCCATGCTAAACCGCCCGCCAGGAATGTGGACATAATTCACTGGTATCTTCCTTTTGTTTCGGAGCTGGTCAGGATCAACCCCGAGACGTTGCAACAGATGATCGGGAATAGGGAAATAGATCGGGCTGTCGTCACGCTGGTTGATGACATGCAGGGTGACAATGTCGGGCAGCGACCGACTCCTGACGAGAAGCTCATTGACTGTATTGGCTTTCTCTGCCGCAAGCTCCCCGTCAGTCTCTCCAAGCAGGTCGTAGACGGCAAGCTGGAGGCTTCGACCTGCCTGGTCTGAGTCACCTTCGAGCGGGATGTTCTGGCTGAGCTGTTCGTAGAGAAAGTGGCAGACGGCGCTAACCTCGCTCCTCTTCAGCCACGTCTCATGTTCGAGCAACTCACAGCGAAACCGGTCGGGTATGCGGCCAAGGCGCCCCCACTCCAACCGCAAAAGCTGACTGAGCTGCCGGTAGGAGTTGAGCTGTCCTCCATGCTCTTCGGGATACCACTCACCCACCATCTTGCCGAGAGCAAGGGTAAGGTTCCAGTTCAGTTCTGGATAGATGGCACATGCGGCAATCCAGCGCTTGACCGGTTGGCGGAAAAAAAGTCCGATAAAGTCAAGCGTCTTGTCTTCGGTGCGTACAGGAACAAGGGTGTAGTCGGCACTGTTCTGCCAATATTTTAGCTGGTCCGACTCCGTAATGGCGCTCTGCGACAGGTCAGCGGCCACAACCTGCACACCCTCTACCGACATGGGCAAAACAAAGGGAAAAAGCTCCTGCAGCAGCCGCTCACGCTCTCCCCAAAGGGCGGGTGAAACCGGGGTGAAGAGATAGCGATGCTGCCAATGGCGGAACATCTCCGTCCAGGCAAACCGTCTGACATGCAAGGTGTCGATGTATTGCAGCCCATCGGTAAACATCATCAGGGCGGCATGTTCGTTCTGGCTCAGCAGCTCCGTCAGGGCTACTCCTCCTGGATGGCGTTCGTTTCGGCAGAGCATGGGAGAGTTGTCGAAATAGAAGCGCTCAACAAAAATATTGTTCTCCCTGAGAGTTTCGTACAGTGAGTTGTAGAGCTGCGCCTGATGGTCACGCGAATTGTGCCGGTCGATCAGCATCAGATACTCAATATGGCGTCGGGTAGGCGAATAGACTGGCCTTGATGCTCCCCCTCCATGAATGGTTTTCTGGATAGTTTTGTCAATATCAAACATCTGCCTCCCGGTATGTGCGGTATACCGGAGTTGCCGAACAACCCTGACCATCCGTGGCTCGCCTGCTATCTTCGTCGATGCTACAAACCGCTCAATCGAGGGTGAGCCACTTCTCTGGCGCGATTTCAACGAGGCAACAATCCGTTCTTCCTCTTCATGAAACGGTTGAAACTCCCTCTGATGGTTTCGTCTGCCATCAGGCTCTGAGGGCAAATCTTTTCCCCCGTCAGTGCCATCGGGATATGGCGGCCGTTCCTGCTTGCCGGAATGGGTGACGGCCTTTTTTTCAAGAGCAGGTATCATCAGCCGCTTGTAAAGTTCAAGAAATGCTGCCTGCTCCTCCGGGGAGTGAGCCACTACAGGACAAAGCCACTGGTCGAGCTTCTCAAGTTCGCCCGCATCAATAGCTTTCATCAACACATAATGGAGCATTTCGTACGAATCGACCCCAAAACTAAACCCTTGCTGACGAAGAAGCTCAAACAGCTCATCAAACGGAAAATGGTGGTTGGCTGCAATGTATGTTGCGGTCATCTGCATTATCAACCCTCGAATTTGTGCGTTGTTATGGCATCAATGACTGTCTTCCAGTCGGAGGCCTCTTTAGCAAGGATTGATATTCCACTCAACAGCGTCTCTGCGTTGGCGGCTGAGCTGCTGAAATTGATCAACTCTTTATCGGTGAACCCATGTTTCAGCATCCACCATACCCAGAGAATCAACTCATGCGTGGCTGGTTTTTTACCCGTAATAAAGCCTGAAATCTGAAAAAAGAGGCGAATGAATTTTGCGGCGCTCTCTTTGTCGACGTCAGGAAGAATCCGCTTTTTTGCAAGAAGAATCGTCATGAGCTGCTCCTGACCGGGCATATCGATATGAAAGTAGACGCAGCGACGCAGAAACGGTTCCGGCAGGGTTTTCTCGGAGTTGCTGGTCAGAATCACCACCGGCTTGTATGCCTCGTCCCCCTCTTTCCTGTAAAATGATGGGGATGTCCCTTTCGCAGTTTTCAGTTCCGGGACATCAAAGCTCATGGTTTCGATAATCGAGAGGATATCGTTGGGCAAATCACGCGGTGCCTTGTCGATTTCGTCTATAAGCACCACCCTGCGTCTGGGTTGCTTCTCTTCATTCTGGCCGATGGAATCACAGATTGCCCGCCCTAACGCCACATAGTGAATGAACTTCTCCTGGATTTCCGATGCATCAAGTTCGCACCCGTTTCCCTTTTCGATATTCACCTTGTGAAAATGGGCAAGGCTGTCGTATCGGTAGAGCAAATCAGTGGCAACCGAATCAGTTCGTGTGGCAAAATACTCGACCTCCCCCCATCCGAAACGAGCGGCAACATGGTAAGCAAGTTCTGACTTACCAGTACCCGGAAAACCGGTAACCAACAAAGGTTTCTGTAACATCAGCGCAACATTCAGCGCCCGCACGAGCCCCTCCGAAGGCGTGTACCCTTCACCTCGCTCAATCTTTGGCAACTGCGCTTTGGAGCTTACGGCCCTGTTTTCGTAAAAGTTATATTGTTCCATTATTTGCCTCACCCGTTAAGTTTTTTTTCGCAAGAGCGTAATTTTTCAACTGCGTCACGAAAACACATTGGCGAGTTACTACTCTCGCAAAGTTTTTGATTTTTGTTATACCACTGCTTGTATGTCGAAAAAAAGAATCCAAACTCATGATAATCAACCATGTCTTTTGTAAAACTATGACAAAAGAGATAATTACTTCGAGCAGGAATAGCTGGTAAAACGTTTTCTTTCACATGAAAACAAAGAAATAATGGCCTTTCGAGAGTCAATGACTCCCAAAGTAAATAATAGGCCTCAAAATTATCAGCATTAAAATTATGGATAAACTGAACAATAAAGTTATTTTCTTTATGCTTGTTCTCTTTTATAAATTTTGCCTTAATTTCAGCAAGGTTTCCTGAAAGCTCAAAAACTCCTCCAAAAAACTCTGCCCAGTCATCCTCTATATCGTCAATCTTGGACAAATCAAGCTTGTAATGAATTGTATCTCCTTTGATATCCCCTTTAAATTTCGTGATATCTGAAGAGTAATAATACTTGTAATCAGAAAACAAAATATCGTGAATTTCACTAGATAACGCTTCTTCATCATACTCTATAAAAATAACTTTCAATGGATTTTTATCCTTGCGAAGTTTCTTGAAGCGCTCCTTTAATTGTTGTTTGTCGAGATGATGCCATAGTTTTAAATCTTCATTACTATTCATTTCATATTTTAAGATCAGACCTTTCAGTTCATCTATGCAGTTGACTTTATCATAGTCGCTCATTCCGACATGAAACTTATCACGCTTCATCTCAAAAACAGTACGATCCCGATCAGTGAACTGGATCTTTTCCGCCTCACGCAAGGCCCCCATGATAGTCGCCGGATTACTGAGCAGGCGAATAATATCTTCAATAGTCATACCTGTATTTTTTTGCGTCACAAAATGCTAAACATTACCAAGATATTGAGCGATGAAACTCTTCATTTCTTGAATCCAGTTGAGTTTTTCATACTCGCTCATTCCAACATGATATTTATTACTTTTCATGTTAAAAATGAAACGATCGTGGCTGCTGAACGGTATTATTTTTGCCTCCATCAATGCATCTCCAATGGTTGCAGGATCATTGAGCATATCAATAATTTTCTGGATTGGTATTTTTGACTTGATCGCTTCGATACATTTCAGAAATTCCGGATGAGAACGGTCACCGTTCCAGCCTGAAAGATCGGCATACTGGATAAACTCAAACGCCGAAGGTGGATCAACATCATCAAGACGTAAAGCCACAAGAATCCCCTTCTCTTTTCCCGCCTCGGCTTCCCTTTTCACCCATTCATGCTTAACGAGATCGACCGACTCACAAGTCCAGACAACCAGCACACAGCGTGATGAATCGAGTGCATGCTGGATTTCGTCTGGCCATGTATCACCCGGCAAAAAAGCTTTTTTGTCGATAATTGGCCGCCACCCATGCTGTTCAAGCGCTGCCACAATGGGTTCAACCTGCGCAAGATCTTTACGGGCATAACTGATAAAAATATCCTTGATCATACCTGTGTGCAATTGATTATGAAGGCTTCAGAAATACATTGCCGCTGCGAGCAAAAAACATCTTCACTCGTTGGCTGACATTAATACAAGCCAGCCTCCCCGATTTTCTGTCATTGCTGTTACCAGAACCAATTCAGTTACAATGGACGGATGAATTGGATACTGCCATCAAGTTATTGTTTTTCCGCCAACAACCATAAACTATACACTCTGAAAATGTGCTCCATTATTCGCATGAAACTATGCTGGGTCGCACTTTCTACGGCAACTCTTCCCAAAACTTTTCCCAAAATCGGCCGCCTCAGGGCGGCATTTCTGTTGCCGGTCACTGCCCCGTCGTGAGGCGTACGGCGCTTCGTCCCTCAGCACCGCTCACCTCACGCCTGACATCTCCCTCTTGCTCAAGAGTAAAGCCGGAAGAAACTGCCACTTGAACTACGGGACGAAGACCAGGCGGAAGCCAACAAAGCTGCGGGAGCCAGGGGTGACGAGGTTGCGAAAAGCCGACCGGCAGAACTCGGCATGGCTGCCCCAGCTCCCGCCGCGAAGAACACGGGACGAACGAGTTTCCGGGCCTTCCGGATTTTCTACAACTCCTTTCGTTTTACATTCATCATAATAGTTCTCATTGTACCAGTCACGGCACCACTCCCACACATTACCGTGCATGTTATACAATCCCCAGGCATTTGGTTCCAAACTCTCTACAGCAACTGTGTTCTTTCGATACTCTCCTTTGGGATGCTTGTTGTATGGATAATCGCCGTGATAATTTGCCTGTTTTGTTGTCAGGTTTTCACCCGTACTGAAGGGGGTTTTTGTTCCTGCACGGCACGCATACTCCCACTCCGCTTCGGTGGGCAACTGGAATGTCTTGCCGGTTTTTGAACTCAGCCACACACAATATGCGGCAGCATCATTCCAGCTTACATGCACTACCGGATGATTGAGTTCTTCCGACGCTCTTTCATTTCCTGATACTCCATGCCGCCAGTTTATACCCTCTTTATCATCCCACTGTTTCCCATCCCATATTCTGCTGCTGTTCTGCTTTTCCGCCTCTGTCTGATAGTTCGACTCAGCAATAAATCTGCTGAAATCAGAAACGGTAACAGCATATTTGCAAAGATAATAATCAGACAATTGCACAGGATGCTGTGTCTCATCATTTTGTCTGTCAACTTCACGGTCAAGACTACCCATCAAAAATTCTTTTCCTTTTATGTGCACATAACTTGATACCAAGAGAGAGCTTTTTATCTTTTCGGAACAAAACAATTTTGCCATATCCATACCGGAAAAATCCAGTTTTATGGCAAAATCCTGGTTTTCAAGCGCCTCCTTTGCCAGAAAGAACTCAAGAATCGACTTGTGAGAAAATTTCCAGTTTAAATTTGCATCACAGGTCAGTAAAGATTTCCCAATCACCTCATCCGGTTTTAATGGAATGTTATACTGTTCAGCAATTTCAACTGACCTCTCTTTTGAGATATGCATGATACCGTCAGTAATCCATGTCGTATAGATATCGAGCGCAACCTGTTTCGAGAGTTTTCTTAGATTCTCAATAAACTCAGCTCTTTTATTTTCTACCTTGGATTTTTTACTTTCACGTTTCAGCCATTTATCAATGAGCACCTCAAAAATTTCCCAACTGTTTGCATATATCTTATTGTCAACAACAAGGTCATCAATATAACTCATCAACATCGGGCGAGCCATAACAGTACTATTATTATTAACCACCTGCTGTGCGATTTTCTTTTTTCCTATATTTTTTATATTGAGAACGCCATATTTCTTTTGCAGATAGTTACGAATATCTGACTTTGAAAAAGGATATACGTAATATTTCTGGAATTTATAAAAACCTTTACCATCAGGTTTTTTTACTTTCAGCTCATAATCCTGATTTTCCTGTTGTGGAAAATATTGTGTCCGACAGGTAAGAACAACATCTTTATACATCCATGTTGCTGTCACGATAGCATCTATTCTTTTATTAAACGCATCCTCATCTGAAATGCTTTTATCTTTTGAAAAGATATAAGGATCTTCATCCAAACCGTCGAGTAAAAGAATTGTTTCACTAACATCATCTTCTTTTATATTCTTCAATCGTTCCAATACATCAACCGGATTATTTTGATCAGGACTCTGAAAACGCAGGAGACGCATATCATATTTTTTACCAAAGAGATAATTCAATAATGAATAATTTTTCAAATACAAATTAACCATAAATGATGTTTTTCCCATTCCTGAATCGGCCAGTAACAAATAAAATTTTTCACTTTCAACTTTTTCATTGAACGATTTTTTTAACATGAATGGAATAAGAGAAAACGGTGTTTCATGTTTATACACTTCATCAGGATTAGCAAACCTGTTTGGTGACATTCTTGACGCTTTTGTCTGAATATACAACCGGCTCAACTCCAGGATGGATTTATAATCGAAATAAGGCTTCAAATTATTTGCCGCCTTAATAGCTTTTCGATAACTCTGTACTCTATTAAAACCATTTACGGCAGCATATATCAGTATCGCTGATACAAGCAACGACAATGCCGCATTCAATTCCTTGCCAACACCAACAACTTCAAAAAACATGCTGATTGGTATCAATTGCACAACAGCTTCAATAATCTTGTCCATAGTTTTATCAGGTTATATCTCTTTTTTGTCGTTATGCAGTATATCCTTTCAGGGGCAATGGATACCCATAACAATTCCTGCCCATCCACTATCCGCTCTATCATTTTCCCAATACAACCCCCTCCAGCATCAAGCATGCAATCGGCAACTCCTGTATCAAACCACCCTCAATCCACTCTCTGAACACTCCCCCGGTGAACCACAATCCCTATTCTTTTGCCAATAATCCTGCAAATATGCCACTGTTTTGTAAAAATCCTACAACCTGTGAGACTCTTGCAAAACGAAGTTATAAAAGCGGGGAAACTGCCGCATGTTTCAAAAGAGAAACTAATCAATAACAGAACACAAGCCAACTGAAACAGGAAAAACAAAGCAAAGAGCCTGTTTGAGCTATGCCCGTAGTGGAGAGAAGATAGGTATCCTGGCAAGAGTAGTTACAACTGAATGAGTCGGTGCAGCAAAATATCTTCAACATTGCGGAGACTGTCGAGTACCGCCGTTATATACATATTGCTGTTGTCGTCGTAATATTCATTTCTCCCTCTCTTCATTGTTTGTCAAGACCTCATATTGTACGATATTCGAACTGACGAAAGGTGCCTTTCTCTGATTTTGATCGAATCAGAATTATTATTGACAACTTCTCTTCAATTTCAGCTCCAGGAAACAAGTGACTCAAGGGTATCCGACCAGCTCTGAAACAGTATGGTTCTGATACCTGCTGTAGAGGCAGACGCACCGTTTACCGCCTTGTCGTCAATCAGTATAAACTCATCAGCGCTACGCCCTGAACCGAGAACATGGCTGAATGCTTCGACACTGCTTTTCATTCTGCCATGCTCAAAGGAGAGATAGTACCGTTCAGCACTTCGGAGTAACGGGTAATTATTGAGCAAAAAAGTAAAATGGAGTGGATCTGTATCGCTCATGATCCAGAGCGAATGCATTTCCCTGAGAAACCTGACAGCCTCAACAGCACCCTCCAGCGGTTCAAAAATATCCTGCCAGTACTGCTTGATCACATGCAGAGGCACAGCTTTGACCTGGGGATCACGGGCAATCATGGCAAGATATTCAAGTGGCCCAATCCAGCCGGTTTCAAGCTTTTCTTTCAGCTCACCGGCACAGTATTTCAGGGAAATCTCCTCCGGGCCTGCATACAGGTCAATTGCAACTGCCCGGCAACAGCGCATAAAATCGACAGTAACCAGCACGTTGCCTATGTCCAGAAGAATAATGCTCATTGGTTCTGCTTTTGTTACAGCGAAATACTTTATTAATGTATTTATTTATAATTATATATTACACTCAAAGTAAAAAGTTTGGACATATCCCCTTCAAACTGAAACGTAAAAAATATGAAAAACTATTTTTTTTGTTTACTGTCAGCCGTTTTGATCTCCAGCCCTTCGTATGCACAAAGTCAGTTTGAAGGTTTCAGTGCAGGAATAATCACCGGCGCAATCAATGGCAAATTCACTATAAGCACTTACACACCGCCTACAGGATATAATGAGGGAGCTGGAACCTATTTCTCAAATCAAACAAATGCAAGCAACGTCTCAGAAAGCGGAAGTGGAAAATTCAGCAAAACGCGTGTGCCTGCAGGGTTCTCTTTCGGCTACAACAAGGATTTTGGAGCATGGGGATTGGCAGGTATTCTGGCAGATTTTGCCTCAATAGCAATAAAAGAATCAATAAAAAATTATACAACTTATCTGGGCAGCAATCGAATTCCACAAACAACAATTTACTTACGGGCAGATAACCTGGCAACATTAAGAGCCAGGTACGGTTTTACAATAGATCAAACCAGTTGGATTTATTTGACTGGAGGCATTGCATTTGCGGATATAGAGTCAAAAACCGCATTCACTGATGGAACAGTAACGGAAAGTAATAATCAGTCTGAACGTAAAACAGGCTGGGTTGCCGGTATAGGAGTTGAAAAGATGATTGACAAATTCTGGTCAATCAATGCAGAGTATCATTATACTGCTTTTGGAAACATTACCGGAACATCCAGAAACATGGCTAACGTCAATAATAATAACACCTTCTCGAATCAACCTTTTACCACAACAACAAAGTTAAATTTGAATGCCTTCGAAATTGGAATTTCCAAACACTTTTAAGATCGTCAGTATTGACATTTGTGCATGTCAATTCTCTTTTGCAAAAGCATAGCTTCGCGGAATATATCCTGTAGGGATTGAAGGTTACCTCTATTTTGCACATCTGAAGCCAAGATCATACGAGTAAAAATTAGGGGGCGCTATTTGTGAACGCCAATGGAGTGACTCAGACGTTCGTGTCTTCCCGATTCTTTTGGATGATTCTGAGCTTCCTGCTTTTTTGAGCGATCAAGAGGCGATAAGAAGCCTGGACACTGACAAACTGGTTCAAGTGATTCGCGATCGATTAGTCAGAGGCTCTGACACATCAGGAGAGGTTGTTGAAAAAATCACTTGGGAAGGGGAAAGTCGAAAAAAGTAGAATTGCGATTTCAGGAACTGTCGAAAATCTTGACAGAATTTGGTGGATCATCAGAGTTTCTGCAAGGAAAAGAGATAATATGAAGCCAAACACGGACTGGGAAAGGGTGCATTTCGGCGCTGGTAAGCTTGGCGCAACTCGATCCATGTCCGTTTTTATCAACTGCCCATACGATGATGACTATCGCCCTATATTTGACGGAGTTTTATTCCGGACGGTATGTTGCGGCTTTCTTCCAGGATCTGCGATTGAATCAGGCTGTACTTCGGTACCAAGAATGGACAGAATAACCTCTGCCCTGCTTTCATCCAAGTATTCCATTCACGATTTATGTCGTTGTAAAGGCGAAGGCGATGACAATTTGGCCCGGTTCAACATGCCTCTTGAATTGGGAGTATGTATGGCGCAACGATTCGGCCCAGAGGGGAAGGAGAATCATGACTGGCTTTAGCTGGTACCCCTGAAAAGTGAGTATGCGCGATATTTATCTGACCTTGCGGGATTTTGATCCAAAACAAAATGACGGAACTGTAGAGACCATTATTCCTGCCGTAATGTCATGGCTTGCTACTCGTCCTGATGCAGTGAGAGTTCCCCCACCGAACGAAGTTCTTGATGTATTGCAAGTATTCCAGGAAAAAAAAAGTTCGCCTCGAAAAAGCGTGGAGAGGTGACGTTCAATGGGGGGATATCGTCCTGCTTGGAATGCGTATCGCCCGGGAAAAAGGTTTACTGTAGCTCTGTGTATGAAAAACAGGAAGCACTTTGATACGCGTAATTTATGGGTAACCCTATGCACATGAACGATTCCGAATACTTCGAGCAACGGCTGGAGGATCAGATAAGATGATACTCAGCCGAAAGCTCTCATTGCAAGGTTTGGTACAGAAACCTTCGCTTGATTGAGATCGTCGCGGCAGCGATTATCCCTCTACTTTCAGGGATGGGCGAGAATGTACCTTATGGCAACTGGATTATTGGGTCGCTGGGCATGTTGATTGCAATTTCGGCAGCAACCGGCAACCTGTTCAAATACCACGAGAACTGGATTCAGTACCGCGCAACGTCGAAGCGCTAAAACATGAGAAGTTCCTGTTTCTTGGTGGAAGTGCTCCCTATGATGGAGGGAATGGTTGGCAAATGCCAATCGTCACCGAGGTCCCCGCATTTTGCTTTCGCATCTTTCCATGTAAAAAAATTTCCTGGAATATCAGCTTTTGCCGCAATCAGTCCGTGTTGACCTGCAGCATCAAGCCATGCAATTTTTCCACCCCCATATTCGTCACCGATGTTCAACGTTTTTTTCGCTTTTACTGCTTTTACTGCTTTCAATTTAGGTGCTTTTGCTTTTTGGAATGAATCTGCTTCTTGCTTTGCCTTTACTACCTGAGCGCTTGGAGATAGAGGTGTATCAACTTTTTGATTTTGCTTTGGTGGCAACAATGGCTGATTATTGCTGATAAACCAAACTCCAACAAGAACCACAAAGAGAGACGCAATCACTATTACTGCTTGCTGTAGTTGTTTTTTTGAAAGCAGGTTTGTGTTGTCTCCACCTGTCGATTGTCGATCCGGTTTAGAGTTTAGAGTTTTGAGTTTCCTGCAAAAATGTTTTGGAGGTGTCTTGGACTGAAGCCGCTTCAGGCTCTGATACGATCACTCGGGGTCGTGAAGGAGAAATGTTGGACTCAATCGCAGTGATGAGTTCCTGAAATGCCGGGTGAGAACTGTTATTTTTCCAGTCAGAGAGATCAGCAGCCTGAATATGGCTAAATCCAAATGGCGGTTCAACAACGTCAATGAACGGAGGAACCAGAATATCCCGTTTATCAGCCTCATCAGCTTCTGCCTGAATCCATTTGGACTTGATTGAATCTTGTGACCAGACAACAAGCACACAACTTGATTCGTCCAATTTCTCTTTAAGATAAAGACGTCAAGGTTTGCCTGGTGGAATTTTTCTGTCCCAGAAAACACTCCAGCCGTGCTTTTCAAGCTCGTTGACTATTGGTTTGACACGCTCCTGATCCTCGCGAGCGTAGCTGACAAATATACCGGTCATGAACTCTGTATCAATATTTCATGGGCGGCAAACCTTTGACCAGTTACCAATAATATGCCGATTTACCCTTATTTTTCATATAACTTCACACCATTTCACGCAACTGCCGCAGCAAATCCTTCCGCGCCATCCCGTACATGTGCACTTAGAGCAGATTAAACATCAGCACCGCCGACCCCAGCCGGGGCGCACGCATAGCCAGCTTCACGGCACTCAAGCGAAAAAAGTGATCATCTTTTTTTCAGGCAAAAAGTGGTTACGATTGAATAAGACGGTGCAGCAGAATCTCTTCGACATTGCGTCGGCTGTCGAGTACCGCTGCTACATAAACATTGCTGTCTGCGATCCGATACAACAACCTCCATGGAGAAATAATCAGCTCCCGATAGATAAAAATGCCGTTGGACTGAAGCTCTGGAACGACCCTGCCTCGCTCGGGAAAAGCATATAATGCGGAGGCTTTATCCCTGATGTTTTCCAGAACATGCAAAGCATTCGGCACCTTATCGCCAGCAATAAAGGTGATAATCTCCCTGAGATCCCGTTCCGCAACTTCAGTCCATAAAACACTATAGCTTGCACTCATGAGGTCTGCTCTTTCAACAGACGTTCAAGGTCACTGAATACCGCCTCTTGGGAGCGAATATTGCCTTTACGGATATCCTCTTCACCCTGTGCAAGCAGTTTCAGCAAGCCAAGCGCATTGCGCATCTCCTCATAACTTTTCGGGTCTTGAAGAACCGCTCTTGGCTCACCGTTCTGGGTAATAATAACGGGACGGCGCGTCTCGTTAATCTGTGCAAGAAGATCAGCCGCATTTGCCTTGAGCCAGGTAACCGGTTTGATGTCGGTTGTAATATTCATATATCCTTTCCTGTTCGTTGTTTCTCTAAATCTGAATATAGTACGATATTCGGTCTTATGAAAAGTTATTGATCAAAAGCAAGGTCGGAATGCTCAATTAAGGAGAGAAACTATAAGCACAGTGACAATCCTGGATTTTGACCCGGCCAACTATCTCGATAACGATGAAGTGATTGTCGAATACCTCAAGGCAACAGCGGAAGACCCGAACCTCGAGGTATTTCTTGAGGTTTTGTGCGATGTTGCAAAAGCAAAGGGTATGGCTGAAATTGTAAAAATACAGACCTTGGGCGTGAAAGTTTATATAAGGCTTTGCGTCCGGAAGCACATCCACGCTACGAAACCATGAAAGCTTTCCTCAAAGCAGTCGACGTGGAGATGACATTCAAACCTGTTTCCTGAAGCAAAGCCGAACTATAAGTGCACCCCGATTTTCAAAAAATAAATCAAGCTGGTAACCTGCTCATGGTTTGGTTCAGAAGAATTGCGAACAACCATAGATTAATGCTCTTTTCTTGCAGCATTCATAAAAGAAAGAAGATGCCTGTCCAATGACAATAAGTTAAGGTCTGAACAAAGTGCTGTTGCGGCAATAATTGCATCCGGTAACTTGATTTTACGCTTTTTGCGTAGTTTAATAACAAGTACGGTAAACCAGTAGCAAGCTTCGCGATTCTTGCTGACAGGCACCGTCAATGGCGACCAAATTCCTGGGGCTTTGCATTTGCTGGCAGCAAAAATACATTGGAATTTTCAATCGTCAAGCTGGTTGATTATGAACCGAAAATAGATAAGCTTCTCACATTGGATAATGCATTTGGATTGCTAACAGCGGCACATTTACTCACCCAGCAAACCCGCAGGAAAAATGAAGAGCGCTATGACGCCAAACTCCGCTTGATAAGGTTGCTGTATGAACGCCAGTGGGAGCGAAAGCGCATTGTGGAACTTTTGCGGGTTATTGACTGGTTTTTAGAATTACCAAAAGAGTTATTGTCCAGCTCCAAAAGATTGATTGAATTCAAAACCAGAAGAAGAAAGCAATGACCCCGTTTGATCTATGCCCGGTATGCGGTGGTGAAGTGTTACAAAAGAGGTGGGGAAATTGATTCCCGGGGGCAACAATACCGCTGTTGTACGAGTAATTCCAGATTTGAAAATGCGAAATAGCAACAAATCCTGTTGACATCCTGTCGGGCGCCTCGATACGCGCTTCGCGCTACTCGGCGTCCTTAATCCTTGCAGAAAAATGACACTCTTTGTTGATTTTAGGTTTTGGCATATTCTGAAAATGCCGGTGAAGCATATCCGCACCAATATCAGATTGAATCTTCGTTCTACTATGAATGTCAGTGATCTCCTTCCAGGCGATGTCTTTTTCTTCTGCAAGGTGAGTCAAATTTATTCTCTTAACATGGCCCTGACGCATCCAGTCAATAACCTTTATTCCAACGTCAATAATATCATTCTGAGTCTGCTCTTGACTATATCCTTGTTCACTTGAACCCATTCCGCTTTCGACCTTAACTTCAATAAACAAGATATGTTCCCCAGAATGGATCATGATATCGGGCTTGGCATTGCAAAGCCAACGACAACGAAATAGAGGCTTGTTTACAGTTCCTGTTACAATTTTAGCTTCGAGTTTGGCGGGGAGTTCAAGGGTGTCTTCGTCGAGGCCGTAGATGAAGCTGCCGTAGACGCAGATCCCTGCCTGACGGATATACTTGATGCACTCCACCTGAGCGGGCGGCGGGGTTGTGGAACTTCTTGTGGGCATGGTTGCTGCCGTCGTTAAGGCTCTCAATGCCGATCAGGAGGGCACCGCAACCTGATCGGGCAAAGGCTTCGAGCAGTCGGGGTTTTTCGCCAAGGGCAGTGGTGGCCTGGCCTACCCATTTGATCCTGAAGGGCTCCAGTTGGCGAAAGAGCTGTTCGGCGTACTCTTCGTCAGCGTTGATGGTGTCGTCGAGAAAGAAGAAGATCCGTTTGTCCTCTTTCAGAAACGTTTCAACCTCCCTGAGAACGGCGGGAATGCTTCGGTGGCGCAGACGGTGGCCATTCATGACGTGGACGTTGCAGAAGTCGCAACTGAAGGGGCAACCTCGGGTGTTCTGCACCACGTTGGTGGTGAAGTAGCTCTTGATGTCGAGCGCACTTTTCTCAACAACGCGCTCAATCGAGAGGTCGGGAAAGGTGGCAACCCGGTACTCCGGCTTCAGGGCACCGGCAAGCAGATCCTCCTGCACGTCACGCCAGATATCGTCGGCCTCGCCAATGACGAGCGCATCGGCATGGTCGCGGCACTGGTCGGGGAAGATGGAGACGTAGGGGCCGCCGAGCACCACCTTGATGCCTCTGGAACGGAGCGCACGGGCAAGCTCAAAGGCAGGCCTGACGGCACCGGTCTGCACGCTGATACCAGCCATGTCCCAATGCTGGTCGAGCGGCAGCTTCTCGAAACGCAGGTCGCAGAAGGTCTGGCTCACGCCCGCCACCTTCTGGGAGCTGAGAATCATCAGCGCCAGCGGTGGAATGGCAAACTGTGCCGCCGGATAATGTTGCTCAGGGCGGTGTCTTTCAATGAGCTGAAGAGGCTTCTTTTGGCTAAGGCGGTGTCGAGCGACGCGGCACCATCAACGCCGCTGTCGGCCTGAATAAAAATCAGCAGCACCTTTTTTTCTCCTGAAACCGGCATCAGTAGCCACCCCCGTTCCGTGCCAGCTCCTGAAGCTTTTTCAGCTCCAGCAGGGCGTCGAGCGGGGTGAGCCTGTCAAGATCAAGCGATTCAATAGCATTGCGAAGCCGGTTGTCGGCCTCTTCAAACAGGCTGATCTGCATACTCCTGATTTTAGGTGGCCGGATCAGGGGAATCTCTATGTCGCGCTTTTCCATCCCCGCAAGAATCTCTTTGGTCCGTGAGATAACCTCCACCGGCATTCCCGCAATGAAGTTGGAAAACGATGGGCTGCTGAATTATTTTGTTTAAAGGGTTATCGATGATATATTCAAAGTAATTGACACCATTCGTAAAGCGTTGCGGCATATCCCCTGTCTGGTAAATTGATGTTGCTGGAAAAAAAAGAAAGCTATGGAGAGCACGAACGACCGTTACGACAGTCCCTGGAAAGAGGCAATTGAGCATTACTTGCCCGAGTTTATGGCCTTTTATTTCCCGGATGCATACGCTGGAATTGATTGGGCGAAAGAGTATATT
>CAILRB010000076.1 GCA_903836465.1 uncultured Chlorobiaceae bacterium | reverse complement strand
TACGCATCTTTCTATACGCTGACGGTCTCTCTTGAGTATGCTGGCGATGAGAGCCGTCGCATTATTATTAAACGCTTTGTTCGATGAATATTCTGGCGATTGAGTGCACCCATGAAGCGCTGAGTGTGGCAGTAGTGAAAGGAGGAATCGTTACCGAGGCCGTAAGCGCCGACTGGAAGAGGGCGGCTGAGTCGCTTGTCCCGCTTGTTGAGCAGGTGATGACGGAGAGCCGTCTCAACCGACGGGAGCTGGAGTGCATTGCCATCTCCTCAGGCCCAGGATCCTTTACCGCTCTGCGCATCGGGATGTCTGTTGCCAAGGGGATTGCATACGGGCTTGGCATACCGCTGCTTCCGGTGCCCACCATGCCAGCCATGGCAGCTTCATTACGGGCCGCCGAAAACATGGTTATGGCAGTGATTCCGGCCCGCAAGGGTGAGTATTACTATGCATCTTATCATTCGGAAGATCTCTCTTCAGGCCTGTGGCATGATGAGGTGCTTCGGGGTTCTGCGGCTGATGTTGCTGCCGTTGCGGCTGATCTTGCCCGGAGTGTTGAGACCGTTGTTGTCGGGCGCAGGCTCCTTGAGCTGATCCCGTTGCTGGTCGCTTCCGGTGCAGTGTACCGGGAAGCCGACCTTTTTTCCGCTCGGTCACTTTTCTTCGCTGCCGAAAGGCTTTTTGCGGCGTCGGATGTTGCAGAGCTGAACGGGGTTACTCCTGATTACCGGCAGATGTTTAGTCCGAATGGCGGGAGGGTGTGATTTTAATTGAGGATATTGCTGTAAAATTAACGTAATCAATAGCGTTAATCGCGATAGAGTAATCGGGTTTTCTGTCTCCCCAGTCCAGGCTAGGGTTACTCCCGGCTTTTATTGTGTCAGTGAGCAGGCTTTTTTGTATGTTGGAGAGTTGCCATCATTGCAGGATCTGTAGATGTTTTATTGCTTTGTGGTGGTAAGTTGTTGTAAAATATAGTTTATTTATGAAGGATGCAGGGATATGAATAGTTTGAAAGATGAAGAGAGAGTTGGCCAGGGCAGAGAAGTCGCTGTCGGAGAATTGCTGGCAAAGAGGGCTGCAGAACTCTCCTTGGAGAAAAAGTGTGAAGAGGTGAAGATTCTTGACTTGAGGGGATTGACCTCGGTCACCGATTATTTTGTGATTATAACCGCTGATTCAGAGCGCAAGGCAAAGGCAGCGGCAGAGCATATTATTGATGAACTGAGAGAAGATGGAGAGCGTCCGATGCATGTTGAGGGCATGGATTCCATGCACTGGATTTTGCTGGACTATATTGATGTTGTTGTGCATATTTTCATGCCGGATGAACGCCGTTTTTATGATCTTGAATCCCTCTGGTCAGATGCTCCCATAGTACCGCTGACCTGATATTTTGCAGGGATATCTGCAAATTCCCCTTGCTGCTGTCTATGCTCCCTTAAGAATTCAGATGGATTTTTATACATTACGACTCTGAGTTATTTATATCAATTATCACCCAGGATCTCTCTATGCAGCGTGAAAGAATAGTCCCGATCAGTATTGAAGAAGAAATGCGGGGTTCTTATCTCGATTATTCAATGTCGGTCATTGTCAGTCGCGCGTTGCCCGATGTGCGGGACGGTCTGAAGCCGGTGCACCGAAGGGTGCTTTATGGTATGCATGAGCTTGGTTTGCAGGCAGGCAAGCCGCATAAAAAGTCGGCTCGTGTGGTTGGTGAAGTGCTTGGCAAGTTCCATCCTCATGGCGATACGGCTGTTTATGACAGTCTGGTGCGTCTGGTGCAGGAATTTTCCATGCGATACCCTCTTATTGATGGTCAGGGAAACTTTGGCTCTGTTGATGGCGACTCCCCTGCGGCTATGCGTTACACCGAGGTGCGCATGAAGAGCATAGCCGGTGAAATGCTTAAGGATCTTGATAAAGGTACTGTTGATTTTTCTTTGAACTTTGATGACTCCCTTGAGGAGCCTACGGTACTCCCTTCGGCGATACCGAACCTTCTGGTGAATGGCTCGTCAGGTATTGCTGTCGGTATGGCAACCAATATTCCACCCCAGAACCTCAGGGAGGTTGTGGACGGCATGATAGCCCTGATTGCCAATCCGGAGCTTGAAGTTGCCGATCTCATGAAATATGTGATTGCTCCGGATTTTCCGACTGGCGGCATTATCTATGGTTACGAGGGTGTCCGTTCGGCCTACCTGACCGGCAGGGGCAAGGTGGTTATTCGTGCGAGAGCGATTGTAGAGGTCACTCAAAAAAATGGCAGAGAGTCTATCATTGTTACTGAATTGCCTTATCAGGTCAACAAGGTACGGCTGATTGAGAAAATCGTTGAACTGGTACACGATAAAAAGCTGGAAGGTATTGCCGATATTCGTGACGAGTCGGATCGCGACGGTATGCGACTGGTGATTGAACTGAAGCGGGATGCTGTTGCGAAGGTGGTGCTCAACAATCTTTACAAGCACACCCCGATGCAGGACACCTTCGGCGTGATCATGCTTGCGCTGGTGGACGGAGTGCCGAGGATACTCAATCTCAAGGAGATGATGCACTACTATATCAAGCATCGTAACGAGATTATCCTTCGCCGCACACAATTCGATCTTAACACTGCTGAAAAAAGAGCTCATATTCTTGAAGGACTGAAGATCTGTCTCGACAATCTTGACGAGGTGATTACCACTATTCGTGAATCACCGGATGCGGCCACAGCCCAGGAGAGACTCATGGTGCGCTTTGGCTTGTCGGAACTGCAGTCGAAAGCGATTCTTGAGATGCGCCTCCAGCGTCTGACCGGTATGGAGCGAAAAAAGATTGATCAGGAATACATTGAGGTGCTTGCACTGATTGAGGAACTGCGCTTTATTCTCAGCAGCCCTGAGAAACAGATGGAGATTATCCGGGAGGAGCTGCTGAAAGTCCGTGAGGTTTACGGTGATGCCCGCCGCACCGAAATTGTGCCTCAGGAGGGTGATTTCTCTATTGAAGACATGATTGCCCAGGAAGATGTGGTCATTACCATTACGCACGACGGCTTTATCAAGCGTTTCCCGGTTTCAGGTTACCGCCGCCAGGCACGTGGAGGCAAGGGTGTGACTGGTGCACAGGCAAAGCATGATGATTTTGTCGAGCACATGTTTATAGCCTCAACACACAACTATATTCTGTTCTTCACCAACAGAGGTCGTTGCCACTGGCTCAAAGTTTATGAAATTCCTGAAGCTGGTCGTGCGGCACGAGGCAGGGCCCTGGCGAATATCATGGAACTGCAGCCGGGTGAAAAAATCAGGGCTTACATCAATATCAGGAACTTTGACGAGCCAGGCTTTATTGTTATGGCGACAACGAACGGGATTGTGAAAAAAACGTCGCTTGAAGATTTTTCCCATCCAAGAAAGAATGGCATTGCCGCGATTACCATTGAAGAACACGATGAGCTTCTTGATGCCCGCCTGACCGACGGTGATCATCAAATCATTCTTGCAAAGAGTTCCGGCTATGTTGTTCGTTTCCCTGAGGCTGAAATTCGCACGATGGGCAGAACCGCCATGGGCGTGAAAGGAATTACTCTGGACGATGGAGAGAAATGTATTTCAATGGTGACCACCAAGCGTTTCGATACGGCGCTGCTTGCCGTTACCGACAATGGCTTTGGCAAGCGAAGCAGGGTTGAGGATTACCGCCTGACGCGGCGTGGTGCACGCGGGGTCATTACTCTTAAGGCTCATGAAAAGATTGGAGCACTTGTCGGGTTGCTTGATGTTAATGACGATGATGATCTGATTATCATTACAACGAATGGTATCGTGAATCGTCAGCATGTTTCCGATATCCGGTTGACAGGGCGCAACACTTCAGGGGTAAGGCTGGTCAGGCTTATGGCCGGGGATATGATTTCTGCCCTTGCCAGAGTGCCGAAGAGCGATGAGGATGGAGATGTGGAATTCCCTGTCGAAGATCCTGATGGACAGATTGATCTTTTTGTATAGTTAACGTTAACCACTAGCCAAAAACGGAGAAAGTATGGAGAAGAAACATCCTTATGTCATTAAGGAGCAGCCGGGAACAAAGTATTACTGTGCCTGTGGTGGATCGAAGAACCTGCCCTATTGCGATGGGTCACATAAAGGCACCAATTTTCAGCCATGGAAGGTAGAAATCGGTGAAGAAAAAACCGTGGCAATATGCAGTTGCGGCAGATCAGCAAACCTTCCATTCTGTGATGGCGCTCACAAGTCCCAGGAATAACTCAGCCTTATATTTACCAATTCATCAACGACGAACGATGTCATGGCTCGACCGAAAAATGTGAAATATATTTTTGTGACCGGAGGGGTAATTTCCTCGCTCGGCAAAGGGATTCTGTCTGCCTCACTCGGTATGCTGCTCAAGTCGCGAGGCTTGAGGGTGGCCATACAGAAATATGATCCTTATATCAATGTTGATCCCGGGACAATGTCTCCCTATCAACACGGAGAGGTTTATGTTACTGATGACGGAGCTGAAACGGATCTTGATCTTGGTCACTACGAACGTTTTCTTGATGAGTCAACGTCGCAGACCTCGAACCTGACTATGGGACGGGTCTATAAATCGGTTATAGACAAGGAACGCAGCGGAGATTATCTTGGTGCGACCGTGCAGGTTGTTCCGCATGTGATTGATGAAATCAAGGATCGCATGGCCGAGCAGGCAAAAAACAGTAACCTTGATGTGCTTATCACTGAGATTGGCGGAACGATCGGCGATATTGAATCACTCCCTTTTCTTGAGGCTATGAGGCAGATGAAGCTTGAAATGGGCGACAGTAACCTGCTGAACATCCATCTGACCTTTGTCCCCTATATCAAGGCGGCCAGCGAACTGAAAACAAAGCCTACGCAGCACAGCGTGAAGATGCTGCTTGGTGTTGGCATTCAGCCTGATATTCTGGTTTGCCGCAGTGAAAAGCAGCTTTCTCGCGATATCAAGAACAAAGTTGGCCATTTCTGCAACCTCAATGAGTTTGATGTGATCGGCCTGAGCGACTGCGATACGATTTATGAAGTGCCGCTGATGCTCCTTCAGGAAAAGCTGGATCTGCGCGTTCTAAAAAAGCTTGGACTGAAAAGCTACAAGGAGCCGAATCTCAATTACTGGCGGGATTTCTGCAACAAGGTCAAATTTCCGCAGGATGGTGAGGTGACTATCGGGATCTGCGGAAAGTATACCGAATACCCAGATGCCTACAAGTCCATTATTGAATCCTTTATTCACGCCGGGGCCAGTAACAACGTCAAGGTTAACGTCAAGCTGCTCAGAGCGGAGGATGCAGAGCTCAGCGCCTTCGATTTTGCCAAAGAACTGGAAGGGGTCAACGGTATCCTTGTGGCCCCAGGCTTTGGAGATCGGGGTATTGAGGGAAAAATAAAATATATCCAGTATGCGAGGGAACAGAACATTCCGTTCCTCGGCATCTGTCTTGGCATGCAGTGTGCTTCTATAGAGTTTGCACGCAACGTCTGCGGTTTGGTGGATGCAAATTCCACAGAGTTTAACAAACGCACTCGTTTCCCGATCATAGATCTTATGGAGCATCAGAAAAAGGTCAAGGAGAAAGGTGGAACCATGCGTCTTGGGAGCTATCCTTGCATCATTACCGAAGGGTCGAAGGCCCATGCGACCTATCAGAAGTTTCTGATCAACGAACGGCACAGGCATCGTTACGAGTTCAATAACACCTATCGCCAAAGCTTTGAAGAGAACGGCATGGTTTTTTCCGGAACCTCACCGAACGGAGAGTTGGTTGAGATCATAGAGCTGAAGGATCACCGCTGGTTTGTCGGGGTACAGTTTCACCCGGAACTGAAATCAAGAGTTCAGAAGGTGCATCCTCTTTTTCATGGTTTCGTGGCGGCAGCAAAGGAGTTTGCTCGGGGTGTTCATCAGATGGAGCTGGCGGTGGATATGCCTTCGTTCGTTCCTGTCTACAATGAGTCGGTTGAGTAGTTGATTTTTTTACGGAAAAGCGAAGAAAGAATTTGGAAGAGAGGGGAAAGGGTGATACATTGGGAGCCCGATGAAGATAAGCGAGAAGAGGGATTGGAGGCGGGGATAGCCTGAAAGATGGCACGTTATTTGATGTTATGAAGTTAAGGGAGAAGCAGGATCGAAGCTTTCGGTGAGCGAGGTTGAAAAGCCGGGCTGACAGAAAGAAAAGAAAAAAAGATTTTGCAAGTTAATAGAAAAGATGTACATTAACATCCCTTGATCGAGTAAGGTCAAGTTCTTTGAATTTGTTGTCAAGTGAAACGCCAAAGTCAATTGCTTTGCAGTTTAACGACTCAAAGTATAATTTTAGCCGGATCAAACAGATTAAACTCTACAACGGAGAGTTTGATCCT
>CAILRB010000075.1 GCA_903836465.1 uncultured Chlorobiaceae bacterium | reverse complement strand
AGCATAATATTTCAATCTCCAGTGAACAATGAACAGTGATGAGGATTTTTTGTTTATTCGTGTTCTCTTCTCGGTCGAAACAGGATTGCCGTTCCTTCGCTAACATCAGAAAACACCCTTTTTGTTCGACTCCGACGCACCCCCAGCTTTCACCCATTTGTCTACCTCGTCCTTCCTGAATTTCCAGAGGCGACCCATACGGTGGGCTGGCATTTCATTTTTATCAATCCACTTGTACACTGTGTCCTTGCTGACACCAAGGTGACTGCAAATCTCATGGATAGATAACCAACGGTCTTCAATCTCGACCATTTCTCGAGTTCCTCAATAGTGGGTAAATGAAAAACAGACCCTGTTCAAAATTAGATTACTCAACGTAAAACATACAATTCTATTGCACCATTTTTAAACGTTTTCACCTGATTTAAGCCGGTTTCACATAAAAACGACACAAATTGACTTCTGATTTTGCTTTGCTGCACAATTGAACTGAGTACCACATAACGCCCCCCCCCCTTTCGCCCTCTTTAATCTTGATATTGCGATAACAGTAGTGCACATGCTTGCAAGTATCGATACTGTAAGCTGAGACGGCTCCGCAGCTTGTTGAGCGGTTGAAGCAGACGCCGCTGGAGAATCATTGTAAGTCGGTGGTGCATACCTATAGCGGGTTTGTGTGGCGTGTGCCTCCGAAGCGGAGTTTTGGGGGGCTGGAGGGGAATCGGGCGGCGTTGGCATTGAATGTGAATGCGGATAAAGAGGGTGCTTCGCTGAATGAGTTTATGAAGGGAGTGCAGCTTTGGGCATCGGTGTTCGGGACGAGCTGGGTGGTGATGGATAAGCCTGCCGTGCGGGGGGCAACGAAGGGTGATGAGATCAGCCGGGATATTCGGCCCTACTTGAAGTTGTATTTTCCGGCGCATGTGCTTGACTGGCGGTTTGAGGAGTCGGGGTCAGGGTGTTATGAGTTGACGTATTTGAAGGTGCGGGAGCGGGTTGATGGGGTGCAGGGTGAGGGGTGGGTGTATCGGGTGTGGACGCGTGAGCGGGTGGAGGTTTGGCGGGTAGAGGGTGATGGTGAGGCGGTGGCGGTATCGGGTGGCGGGGTGAATGAGATTGGTATGGTGCCTGCGGTGGTACATTATAATACGAAGCCGCTGGAGCGCGGGGTTGCGGTGAGTGATTTGCAGGATGTGGCGCGGATGCAGCGGTCGATGTATAATGATTTGTCGGAGTTGACGCAGATGGTTCGGGGGTCGAACCATAAGACGCTGGTGAAAAATAAGGGTGATGATGCTTCGACGGGGGCGGGCGGGGTGATTGTGATGCATGAGGATACGCTGCCGGAGAAAAAACCCTATTTGCTGCAGGCGGATGCAGAGGCGCTTTTGGGGTTGTTGCAGGCGATGGAGATGAAGGTGGAGATGATTAACCGGATGGCGCATTTGACGCCGGTGCGGACGTATCGATCGATGGCAGCCTCTGGGGTGGCGATTGAGACGGAGTTTCAGATTTTGAATACGCTCTTGGCGGAGAAGGCGGCGCAGCTTGCGTTGACGGAAAATCAGTTGTTCAGGATTTTTTGCCGGTGGGAGGGGGTGGATTATGATTCGGCAAATGTGGTGGTGACCTATCCGCAGCGGTTTGAACTCAGGGATCGGCGGGCTGATCTGGATTTTTTGGTTCGGGCGAAGGAGGTGACGGCAAAGATCGGGTCACCGACGTTGCAGCGGGAGATTGACCGGCAGTTGGCGCGGGTGGTGCTGGAGCGGGATGATGTGCTGGAGGTGGTTGAGGGGGAATTGGGGGGTTGACTGCCCTTTTTTGTGGTATGGGTTGGTTGGTGCAGGGCAAGTTGCACGGCGAGAGGGTTGCGTTATGGGCTGGCGCGAAAAATCGAAGCATCTGTGGCAACGCCAAGAGTAGCCAGCGACGGCCAATGAACTCGCCATGATTAGCGCAACGCTGCTCCCCGCCATCTGGTTGACCCAATTTTTGGGCACCACATTAGTCAGAATGTTGCTGGTGCGAAGATCATAATATGCTACCAATTCCGATACGGTATGCGTGAGACTATTACGGGGACTTTTTGAGTCACGACGCCTCCGCCTGAAAGACCCTCACTAACTAATAGACTTTGAACAGATAGAACTGATTGGTCTGGATGTGGAGTAGGACCAATAACCACCTCATGAACTTGAAAAGGCAAATCATTCGCAAAAAGAGGGAGACGGAAGTACGGGACAACCATTGAGTGTCCTACGCGAAAGTCGAATCGCTCGAACTTACAGCCCAAAGGGGGGGATATGAGTCGCCACTCACGTTCTGATTCGAAAGATGAGTCCTTGAAAACAGGGGCAAACCTGTTTAGATAGGCGCAAAGATTGCCTCCATCGGGCAAAAATGCATCTTGCCTCACTCTGTCCCGTTCGATGTTTTCTTCGAGAACCTCCTCCAACAGTGCACGAATTATGGCTCGCTGGCTTGCCTCATCGTATATGCAGCGAACCAAGTAGAAATTGTTCCCATGTGCGATTTGGCCAAGAAATGTACCATTGAAACCGACTGCGTATCCTGAAGATGAAGCGCCATATCCTCGCCATTGCGGCAGAGAGTCCTTGTCTGCGGAAAACGAACATACGCAGATATTTATGACCTCTCTACCGTGGACTCCTTGCTCCATTTCAGTGAGCAATTCACGAGTCCGTACCTCTTTCGCGTCTCCCAACATTTTGGCAATTTCTTCCTTAACCAGTGACAGCGCATGGAGAAACTCGCGACGATCGTTTAGATATTGTGTATGTGTTGCCCAGATTTCTTGATTTTTTATAATTCCCAGCAGACCTGTCTGTGTCGTGTAATGAAACAGACTCTCTGGTGGTACCGGATTCAGGCAATCGATGAGTATCTGACGCTTCATTTCGTGTCGTTATAGTCACAGTTGTGGATATGGCCACACCAACATTTTTTAGACGGACGTGCCCCATCTTTATTCGCTATTAGTGTATCCTATAGTAGGTTTTTCCTTGTAGCACTCGTTCTACCTGAAGAGCGTTTTTTGCTTTAACTAGCTCAACAATTTTCTGTATTGGTATAGACCATTCATTCAGTGTACGTATTTCTCGGATTTGGTCTGGTGTGAGTCTTCCCTCTGCACCACATATGATCTTTTCCGCATAATTGTCATCCTTCCATAGCTCACTTATTAATAAGTTTGGAATACCTGCTCTAGGATGCTGCTTCTGATATTCAAAGACAGCCCGATCTCTTTCTTTAAGAGACGCTCTGTCACTGTCTAATAATCTGTGCTTGTGAAGAAATTTCATCCCTTTAAACCCACCAGGAATCATGTTTAGTGAAACTCCTGCTTCCATGTAACGATCCACAACGTCTTCTTCCCATGACATTATTTGTTCGTATGTATGGTCTCCAACAACGAGTTCACTAGTTAATAACACGTTCTTTTTGCCGATAAACTCACGCCATGCTCGGTGAAATAGTTTATTGCTGCCCGTTTTAATTGCATTAAAGTGTTCATTCATCCTTTGTAGCCAATTTCTACCAGTAACGCCAACATATACATACTCAGAGTCAACACTGCCATCATCATTGAATAGAGATATTGTATGGCAATAACCGTAGTACTGATTATATATTTTTGGGTATCCCATCATGATGAACTGCAACGGTAAAGCAATAGCCCATGACGTCCCTTCAAATTGAGCTACAGTTGCATGCAGTACCACCCTAACTTCTTCTGGATTACGCTGAAATTCTTCAAACGCAAAATATGGCTTGACAATAGTTTCAACACTTTCCCCCTTGATAGATCGATGGGTTATATCAAAATCAAGACCATTATATAGCTTCCATGATCCTGGCTTATAGTCAAGATTACTTCTCAGCAGCTTCTTTCCAATTCCTTTCAATGATTCTGGGACGCCTGGAATGTCGGTCAGATATGAACCTTCCGAATTCATAATGCTGATACCATCCTCGTCCATCGCACCAATAAAACATTCAAGTAAGTGTGAAAAAGTCCATGGTGATAATGGAGTCCATTTGCCGATAAGGTTTTTTACAGCAACAGGATTTATATATCTATAATTCTTTTTTATTGCTCCGATTAATAGACCTTTTTGATCTACTTTCAGTGCACTATTAAGCTGAGAATTTCTACTTGTATTTATTTGAAACGATCTTGTTTTCATCTTTGTATTCCTTACATATTCAACAGATTAATGCCAAAAAAAGAACTGTGCCTACTTCTGTATTGCGACTGGCGTCCCTTTTACAAACGCTTAGGGAGTTAATTGTCGTGTTGCCTGTCGTTCCTCTGCTCTTCCCATGAAACTGTTATAGTGAATAACCCAAACAGTGCCAGTCCATCGATCTATCTTACAAGCGGCAATAGGTGACTCAAAACCTCCAGCCGTTACAATTTCGTAGCGAAATAGAAATAATGATGCAACTATTGCACAGAGTATGACTGCGACAAGAGTGATATTTTTCATAGGGATATCTTGAGGGGTTAGTTTGCTTATGCCAATCCTCCAATTACATCTTCGCCATCTGTGTTTTTGCTGCAAGAAATCTGATGTCCTCATCTAACAGCTTTCCAGACTCTTGTCGCACGTCAAGCTGCCACCAGATGTCATTCAACAGCTCTAAACGCTCAGCATTGGGACAATCATTCCTTGTGGTATCTTTAGAAGTTAACCATTGCTTACTTACGCCTCAGCATTCTACAAGAAAACTAAAAAAATCAAATCAGATTTAGGCTTATTTTTTGCAGAATGACGGAGTGGGTCTAAAGGTGGTTTTGAGGAACCTTACGCTTGGACTCTTTGCACAATGTCAACAGTTGATACAAAAGAACTTTTTCTGTTTATGCCCCCATCAATGCTTATTGGGTTAGTGGCTGAAGAAAATTGAGGGTAGTCACACAGGTCACTTTCGTCCCCGTAAAACGCTCAAAGGTCATTAATCACATTTTATTGACTACATTTAAGTTATTTTTTCTGACGGAGAATGAAGATTTTTTCAGAACCGACCCTTCATCATCATAACACCTTCAAAGGAGATTTTCATGAGTGCTGTAAAACTAAAATATGCATTATTGTTGCTGTCAACACCACTTCTCCTGAGCTCCTGCGTTAGCACAAGTGAGATTACTCCTTATGGGAAGGACACCTACATCATTAGTGTCGATGATTTATCAGGTATGGCGTCTCCTGCTAAGCTTCAGATTAAAGCTGCAAAAGCCGCAAGTGAATTTTGTGCGAAACAAGGAAAGGTCATGCGTATTCGAAATACAAATGAAAAAGGAAATTGGGGGTGGACCAGTACTTCATCGAGTATGGTTTTCAGTTGTGTGGATGAGAATGATGCTGAAAACACACGTCCAAACCTACGTAAAGAGCCTGACGTAATCATTGAAAATCTACATTGAACCGCATCTGTATCAAATACAACGGCTTAACCGCCAGCGTCTTCGCATAATTCCGTATGTTATGCCTTTTGCCCTTCCTCGTTGAGTTTTGAGCGCGGATGGTGCTGGAACGGGATGATGTGTTGTAGGTGGTTGAGGGGGAATTGCGTGGGGATGGGGGCAGACAGATGCGCAAGGTTAAGCAATGCAGGCAACTGAGGTGGTATCAACACACGCAATCAGCTCACCGATACTGTAGGTCGTGCAATTTTATTTTAAGGAATCAAACTGAGGAACTGAACTGTTTTGGTGGTATATTTTTTAAAGACCGAGCATAAAAGTCTTTTATAATAATACTTAAAACCATTGTTCGAATCCCACCATCGCCAAATGATAGTCCAGCACTATCCCATGATGTCTCAAAAGCCCTTATTTTACAGGGCTTTTCTTGTTTTACGACTCTCCGGATTGTTTGCTCCACCCTGCCACTGAGCTTTAATGTCAGAGGCCATCCCATCAATATGCCTGCCGAATAGCCGCAGCTTGGATTTTCACATATAAACATGACGTCTGATGCCATCTTTCTGAAGCAGTCGCGATTTCGTGGCATTATTGCGTGACTGAACTGCGTGCAGGTTTTTCAGCAGTTGATTTCAAGCTGGTAGTCGAGGGTTGAATCGAATTTCAGTTTCATTGTTTTCCCGGCTTTTGTTCCCCGGTACCCGTCGGCAATGTATTTTCAAACAATTCATGGAGCTTTTGGCAGAGCTGTTTTTTGTCTGGCAGTTTCAAGGTATAATCAGCAATTTTAGCAGGAGCCAGTGACCTGCTTAGCGCATATTCAACAACTTCGTCATCTTTTCCTTTGCACAACAGCACCCCAATGCACGGATTTTCATGCTGTTTACGAACATCACGATCAAGTGCTTCCAGATAAAAGTTAAGTTTACCAAGGTACTCCGGCTGAAAGTCAGTTATTTTCAACTCAAATGCTACAAGGCACTGCAACTCACGGTGAAAGAAAAGCATGTCCACGAAATAATCGTGCATACCAACCTGAACCCGGTACTCTTCACCGATAAAAAGAAAATCTTTACCAAGCTCAAGAATGAACAACTACAGATTTTTGAGCAACCCTTTTTGCACATCATTTTCAGAGTGTTCTTCCGGAAGCCCTAAAAACTCAAAAACATAGGAGTCCTTTATAATATGGTGCATAGCAACATGAGCCAACTTCCTCTCAATGTGCTGCTGACCGGACAACATCACCCGTTCATACAGGGCACTATTCAACTGCCGCTCAAGCTCTCTTTTAGTATATCGCTCCTGAATCGACAATCGGATGTAATATTCCCGTTCTTCAACTGTTTTTGTTTTTGAAAGAATCAAAAGATGGTGCGACCAGCCTAATTGTGTCACCAGTGGCGACACAATTTCATTGCCAGCGTACGCTTCATAAAACTGCCGCATCCTGTAAAGATTTCTTCGGTTAAACCCTGTATAATCAGGGCCGAAGCGGTGCAGATAGTCGGCCAGTTGCTCAATTGTTTTTTCGCTTCATTGCGACACCGCAAGCTTATCGCTGATAAAGGCACCAATATTCCAGTAAAGCTGGATCAAGTGAATATTGATGCTTTGGAATGCATTGCTGCGCGCCTGATCAATCAGGCCCTTTATTTCGTCAAAACTATTATCTATTGCTGTCATGGGGATTATTCCACCTTATACCGTTTTAAAGCGACTCTTGTTGTGCTTTTCCTTCTGCATGTTGTGGGCGTTGAAGGTTTGCACGGCGTTGGCTTTGAGCTGGTCGTTGCCGTGGAAGGCGAAGAAAAGCCACTGAGGCGAGTTTTTCGGAATCGTCGAGAGAGTGGCGCCGACTGAGTCCGTGTGCATAGTATGTCGCATGGTGCTGGGTCATTGCATCACTTTGGTCACGTAAACCAAGCCTTGACTCTCTATTGTATTCGCAAAAATCAGAATCTTCTTGATCAACAATCCCCCATATTATAATACATAGTGCGTTTGCAATTCTTATCAAGATATTGTTGCAACAGGAGAATGAACTTGCAACAAAAAAATGGACACCCTAAGAAGCCATAGCTATTGCTTGTTGTTTATAACGTAAAAACTCAACAGGCGATATATAACCTAATGTTGAGTGCTTCCGTTTCCGATTGTAAAATTGAACTTGCTACATTTTCCAGACAACCCAAGGCGCTATGAGATGATCCTGAGTCACTGGCACTGGTGGCTATAGCAAGATTTAATTTATTACGTCACCGCAGCTTTACATTTGCAGTCTGAAATTTCCGGTAGGATTTAACTGTTTCGATCACTTCCCTGAAAACGATAGGATTATAATTGGCCACATCTCCCGTAGAGCAGCCAATAACCAAGACCCGTAGAACACTGGAATCTTCTGTGGAGGTCTGACGTATAAAATATTTTCTTCAGGTCACGCAATTTCTGATACTTATATCCCAATAAAGGGTTCCATATCAAGCACCTCACGAACTTTGCAGGCAAGATCAAGACGGGAAAACGGTTTTCCAAGAAAAGGAATATGTTCATTCTGATCACCATGGTGATCAAAAATATCCGCATTATATCTTGATATAAACAGGATTTTTAGTTCAGGCCGACTCTTTATAATGGCCTTGGAGAGATGCCATCTGCTTGTTGCCGACTTGATCATGTCGGTAACAAGCAGGTGGATATTATCGGAATAATCGGCAGAGAGCGACAATGCCTCTGCCAGGGTGTTCGCTGTCAACACATGGTATCCAAAACTTTTCAGAAATTCTTCAGTGATTTCACGTACAGAATCATTATCCTCCACGAGCAGGATTGTTTCATCACCCTCAGGAACCTCGGTCGGCTCTTTTTCCGCTGAACTGCCAAGGACATCGCTGCTCCTTGGCAAATAAATTTCAAATGTGGTACCCTCTCCATCCCGGCTGGAAACATCAACAAAACCGTTATTCTGTTTGACAATGCCATAAAGCGTTGCAAGACCTAAACCGCTGTTCTCCGTTATTGTTTTTGTGGTAAAGAACGGTTCAAAGAGAGAGAGCATCGTCTCCTTGTCAATACCTCGACCATTATCACGGACGACCAATTGAACATACTCGCCAGGGAGCGCTCCAGGATGATTTTGACTATAGGTGTCATCAAGGACAACATTACCGGTTTCGATAGTGAACGTTCCTGCTCCCTGAATAGCATCACGAGAGTTGAGCGCAAGGTCGACCATGATCTGGTCAACTTGCGAAGGGTCTATCATCACCGGCCAGAGATTCTTCCCTGGTGTAAAGGTAAGATTAATATCTTCGCCAATCAGACGTCTGAGCATATTCAGCATTTCGTCAACCGCAACATTGCAATCGAGCACAACGGGCACAATGACTTGCTTTCGGGCAAACACAAGCAATTGATGTGGAAGCCCTGCAGATTTCAGGACAAACAGCCGAAGATCAATAAGTCTTTCTCTAACGTTACGACTCACTCCTTTCCCGGCAATCAAATTGTCAATTTTACCCATCATGACTTGAAGCATATTGTTGAATTCGTGAGCAAGCCCTCCGGCAAGCCTGCTGATTGACTCCAACTTTCGCAACTGCACCAGACTGGACTGCAACTCAGCATTCTCTTTTTCTATAAGCTTTTGCATGCTGATATCCGTTACCACCGCACGGCACTCCTGACCATCATCGCTGACAACAGCATCAATGCGAACTGTACGATGATGCAATGCACCTTTCTTCGGCAATAAAGAGTGGAAATCATCCGAAACATGAGAACAATCATCACTCTGGAGCATAACTTCACAGGAAACAGTACCTTTTTTGCTGAAGACCCTCTCCAGAAACGTCTTGAAATCAGGAAGATCTTCCGTTGCAACAAACTTATTGAACCGATCGCCCACCAGCAGGGAACGTTCAACTCCAAGCAGTATTGTCCCTGTCAGATTGACCTGAAGTATCGTTCCGTCACGTGCAAGCATCAGATAACCAAGCGGTGCAAAGTCGTAAAGCTCAGTGAATCGTTCCAGCTCCAGCTCCAACTTCTCCCTCAACTGAAGCAGCTCCGTCTGCTGCATTTCAAGCTCAATCTGATGCACCGCCAATTCATGGTTAATCTTTTGCATTTCAATATGCGAAGCGGAGAGACTCGGCATATTCGGCTCTTGCGTCCTGAGATGCTCTTCCGCTTGCAGGCGCAATTCCATTAAATCTTTTGCCGAAGCTCTGTCCTTTTCCATGAAAATGGTGGATTAATATTGAAGATCTGCGGGACACGAAGCTAAAAAGAGATCCGGTGTCTTCATTTGAACACTGGATCTCTGTAATAAAAGGAGAACGATTAATGGAAAAAATAGCGAATGCCGACCGCTGCGTTCAAATCAAAAGCCACATCCGGGGTAACATCAAGCACAGGAGCTATTTCAGCAAATAAATCAACCGGTACATCAGAGAAATTATAGGTGACACCGAAAGGGATGCGAATGCCCACACGCGTATCGTTATCATCATCGCTGATTCTTGCGCCAACACCATAATAGGAGAGTAAAGAACTGCTATTCTTTGTTGACATCCCACTGTGCATCAGGTAGTCAGCATGAAACTGCAACGGATTATTATCTGAATGCGAAAACGCCACAGCAGCATCAATCGCCGTGGTATTATCCAGCCAATATTTCATGCTCAAACCGCTGGGTTCACCAACAATAATACCAAGCCCAACCCCCTCTCTTGCTTGCGCATCAGGTATGGCGCACAAGCATAACACGGCTAAACCACTGACAATAGTTTTGAGTTTTGAAAAACTTCTTTCGTTGTTCATAGTAATACTCCTGTGTTTATTCCTGGAAGTTAAATCAGCTTATCAAACGATACAGCGTAAGTAGAACAAAAAAATCTTTTTACTGCAATAAAATCATTTTTCTTAAATTACTTACCTGCAAAGTAACTTTAAAAAACAAAGCAACAAAATATTAATTCCACTTTTCAAGTTATTCTCACGATAAAATTTCACCACTACATATTATTTTTATAAAAAATAATCATGAAATAGACTATTTCATGATAAAAGAAAGCTTCCTTTCACCTATAGGCGGTTTGTTTCATTTTGATGTTCGCCAACACAGGGAAAATATTGCCAAAAAGGACATGAAACCGTTATTGAGAAATCTGCTTATTCCAGCGACGCTGTTTCTTGGAGCTTGCTGCAGTGAAAAAAATATCGTCGTTGCTCAAGTCGCATCGCCTCCATCAGCAGCGTCCCCAGCATCACGACCTTTTCCGAAGCAGATTGTGTTGCCTGACCGTGGGTAGTTCTTCTAGTCCAACCCTTTCCTCATCGAGATACACCCCTGGAACTACCTGCTCCGGGAGTGTCAAGTTATCGATGATAAGGAAGGATTAGATTATCGTTGAGGAACAGATTCAGGCCTTAGAAGGGAAGATTGAAGTATTCAGGTAGCTCTGCGGATACACGTCACTTCCTGTCCAGTGACAAAATAATCCCCAACGTACTTAAAAAACAAAGCTATAAATATTGTTAATCTTATAGCTTTGTTTTTTAAAGCTATAAAATATCCATATATTATTAAAAGTAATCCAAGTATTCTTTATATATAACAGTGATATTTGATCAATAAGTTTATTTTTCTTTTTGTCTGTTTAATTATTTTTTATTGTATTACTTTATTTTTTAAAGCGTTATAGGATAAAAACAGCACACACGGATCTTTTTCCAGCTATTGTTTGACAGTACTTGACCAAAAGAGTGCCAATTCTAAACTGATTGTGTCATTCTGAATCGAATGGTTCATCTAAGCCAGGGAAATCCGGAAATATCGGTGAGACTGATCTTCTATCAAACTTCAGCAGCAGAGAATTGCTCTCATAATTCTACTCAACATGTTAACAGGAGAATAATGATGAAAAAAAACAGTTGGCTTGTGGCGGGACTTACAGGAACTCTTTTAGGGTGTCTCCCTCTCAGTGCTCCAGAGGCGCTTTGCATGAGCTCCAGAAGAGGGGGTACTTCTATTGTAATCAGTTCACAACAGAGCTTTATCGATTTGCCTAATCAAGGATTTTCAGTATCCGTCGGGAGTCCTTATGATATCATCCATTATGACAGCCGGTACTACATGTATCAGGATGGATCCTGGTACAACTCTTCTGACTACCGTGGCTCATGGGTTGCTATCCGGAAGAACGATCTTCCAGACAGAATCAGAATGCATCGTCCAGAGGATATTCGGAAGTTTCGAGACAATGAATCCCTCCGACGTGGCAACGATAATCATCAATATCGTCGTGATGACGACAACCGCAGGTAAAACTGCAGAAGAGTGTCGATGGTAAAACGGATGCTGATGAGTAAGTGTCTCAATAAACTCGCAAGGAGGAGCATTGTTCACTACTTGCCGCTTGAGATAACTTTTAATAAGGAACAAATACCATGAATAAAAATATCTGGTTGACTGCGGGAATTGCAGGAATGCTGTTAAGCAACCCATCTGCTGATGCTCGGGGTGAAGTCACTGTGCAAATCACTACAGGGAGCCGACCCTCTTTTGTCATTAATTCCGCACCAAATTTTGTCTATCTGCGCACCCAGGGTTTTTCGGTATCTGTGGGTAGCCCTTATGATATTATCTATTACCGGAACTCTTATTACCTATATCACAATAGGAACTGGTATCGTTCTTCGAACTATCATGGCCCATGGATGATCATTTTGAACCAAAGGCTTCCTTATCAAATAAGAAGGCATCGCTTCGATGATATCAGAAGATACCGTGACGTTGAGGCCCGCAGGTCTGACCACGAGAATAACCGATATCAGCGTAATGACGATAACAGACGGCGCCTCCTGGATCAGCGTAATGAGTCGCACAACCAGAAAGTTGAGGGACAGCAGAAGAGAAACGAAAACACCAGACGAGTCGAAGATCAGCCGAAACAGAATGTCCACAACCAGAAAGTTGAGGGACAACAGAAAAATAACGCCAAAAAAAAGAGAGTCGAGGGTCAATCCAACAAAAATGCTAACAGCAAAGGAAAGCAGAATAAGAGTGGAAAAAGAGATTGAATGATGCTAAAACAGATTTCAAAACAAAACACATTGACGCTGACCACCCGAAGAAGCCGGGTGGTCAGCGTCAATGTGGCAGTTGAAACAGACTTCAAAAAAGGTTTATTCGCCGATAATCTTGATGAGCACCCGTTTTTTTCTCTTGCCGTCAAACTCACCGTAGAAAATCTGCTCCCAGGTACCAAAATGCAGCCGCCCTTTTGTGACGGCAACAACGACTTCCCTACCCATAATCTGGCGCTTATGATGGGCATCACCGTTATCCTCTCCGGTTCTGTTGTGCTGGTAACGGCTTAACGGCTCATGCGGAGCCAGCTCCTCAAGCCACCGCTTGTAGTCCTGATGCAGCCCTGCTTCGTCATCATTGATAAAGACTGATGCGGTTATGTGCATCGCATTCACCAGGCAGAGACCCTCCTGAATACCGCTCTCCTGAAGAGCCCGCTCAACGTCGCTCGTGATATTGACAAAATCCATTCTTGCAGGTATCTGCAGCCAAAGTTCTTTGTGGTATGATTTCATGCTTCAGAAGGTTAAGGTTCACGAGAGTAATCGCTACACTTTATCCGGCGGCTCTGTCTCAATGATCTCAGGAAGCCTGAACACGGTAATCTCCTTCGGCTGGGAATCTCCGACGTTTTTCAGCACGGTCGTGACTGTTGTCGGAAATTGCGCAAGTTTGATATGTAACGAGGCTCCACAGAATGGGCAGGTCAGGGATAGTTCTGGATTGCCTGCCGTGTCGATAAGCAGGGTGAACACATTTTTACAATTCCAGCATCGAATTGATTGTCGGACTTTCTGCTCGGTCATAGTTCTATCGGGGTTATCCGGGTTACTGAAAAATACTAACCGCCGCAAAATAGATACCGATAAAGCAGAAGAGGCTTGCTGCAATCAGTAACCATCGTTTATAGAGGGCGCTTTTCAAAAAGAACTCTTCGATACTCAATGGCTGATCTTTTGCCGCAGGCTCCTGACGTCGCACGATCTGCCGGTCAACATCCCATTTGCGCGGCATGAGGCTCCAGAGGCTGAGGATCAAGGCAACAAACCAGCAGAAAAAGGCCAGGAAAACAAGTGGGCGCAACTGTAGAACCGCTTTATCACCACTCGTGAGTTTCAGAATGGTTGCAAAAAGACCCGGAATGGCAAGCGTGAGAGTAACAAGCTGTTTTCCCAGCTCATCGAGCAATTTCGGCTGCTCCACAACAATTGCGGCAAATCCCTTTTCAAGCTCTTCATCACCTTTCGGAGGTGCAAAGGATTCAATAATGTTCCCCGGTTCAGAACTCATGGCAGTTATGATTGTTCTTGTTGCTCATCCATCTGTTTCGCCAGCATCTCCCATCCAGCAAGCCCTTCCGGTAAACCAAAATGAGGCGCAAGAACTGCCAGCGCCTGTAATATTTCAGAGAAATTCATTTGTATGGCCATCCTGTAAGAACTCACCAATAAGGATTCTGCAGAAGTTCGATCTCCTTTTCGCTCATGGGTCTGCCCCAAATTGAACAGTGTTGTACATAAACCCTCACTGTCGCCGATTGCCTGCTGAATCGAAAGTGATCGGTTCAGGTATTCCAGCGCACTGTCATACTCGCCTCGAGCTTTAAATATCTGTGAAATATTATTCAACGTCACGCCTTCACCTTTTTTGTCGTCGATTCCCTGCTGAATCGAAAGCGACTGTTTCAGGTACTCCAGCGCCGTATCAAATTCTCTTCGGATACGATATATCCCTGCAACATTACTCAAAACAGTACTTTCACCTTTTTTGTCACCGACTTCCTGCATAATCGAAAGCGACTGGTTCAGGTACTCCAGAGCCATGTCATACTCGCCTCGGGCATCATATATTTGTGAAATATTATTCAACGCCGTGCTTTCGCCTGACTTGTTGCCAATTTCCTTCATAATCGAAAACGACCGTGTCAGATACTCCAGTGCTGTGTCATACTCGCCTCGAGCATCATATATTTGCGAAATATTATTCAACGTCGTGCCTTCACCCGTTTTATCGCCAATTTCCTGCTGAATCGAAAGCGACTGCTTCAGTGACTCCAGCGCCTTGTCATACTCTCCTCTGGCTTTAAATATCTGCGAAATATTACTCAACGTCTTGCCTTCGCCTGACTTGTCACCTATTTCCTGCATAATCGAAAACGACCGTTTCAGGAACTTCAGCGCCGTGTCATACTCTCCTTTGGCTTGAAATATCTGCGAAATATTATTCAACGTCCAGCCTTCGCCTGACTTGTCGCCGATTTCCTGCCTGATAGAAAGCGAACGTTTGAGCAACTCCAGCGCCGTGTCATACTCTCCTCGTCCGTAATAGAGTGTAGAGAGATTATTAAGCCTCGTGCCTTCATCTTTTTTGTCACCGATTGACTGGCTTATCGAAAGCGACTGCTTCAGGTACTCCCGCGCCGTGTCATACTCGCCTCGGGCTTGAAATATCTGCGAAATATTACCCAACGTCGTGGCTTCGCCTGATTTGTTGCCGATTTCACGACAGAGAGCCAGCGATTGTTTCAAGTACTCTTGCGCTGTATCATATTCGCCTCGGGCTTGAAATATCTGCGAAATATTATTCAACGTCGAGCCTTCTCCTGACTTGTCGCCGATTTCCTGGCTTATCGAAAGCGAGCGTTTCAGGTACTCCAGCGCCGTGTCATACTCTCCCAAATGGAGATACTGTTGTCCTGTTCGCCCCAAAGCTTTCGCCAGTGTTTCCGGAACAGCAGAGTGACAGGCCGGAAGCAGAAATGTTTGCAGCAGTGTCTGATACATCCCGGCCCTATGCATCGGACCAACAATCCAATCGAGCGTTATGCGATGAGCCTCTTCATCCATGCCTGCCCGTAGAAGCGCCGTATGGGTAATGATTGCCTGATCAAGCGTTTGTCTTTCGTTCTCCAATAGCCACTCATGGTATGTTGCAGCTTTCTGCACTAACTCCTGTGAGAGTTTGGCTACTCCCTGCTTCTCCAGCCAGTCCCTTACCAGAGAGGAGACGAGGAATTCATTGGTTTTCCATTGCTGGTTTTCATACTGCTCAATCAGCGACACCGAGAGCAGCGTATCAAGCGACTTTTCGGGATGCGGCAGATCAGGCATGGCAAGTTTCTGTACTCCTTCCGAAGCGACAGGCACCTCAAAAGCGGTCATGCGCCGGAGAAGTTCCTGCTCTTCTTCTGTTCGGTGACTCCATACCTTTTCCAACGCCATCTCTATCTGGATTTCCTCTTCTGCATGATACAATTGCTCAAGAAAATCCTGCTCTTGATCGGTGACCATATTTTGCATCGCGGCAGCAAAGAACCCCAGTGCCCTGTAGTTGCCGTTCAGCACCTCATAGGTTCTTCTCAAGCGTTTCGAGTCCTTAAGAAAGCTTTTTGGCAGCATCTGCTGCTGAGCCACGGCGAGGAAGTCACGATAGACCGGTTTTCCGAGCGGATAAATAGGTTCTCTCCATTTTGGCAGAGCCCATCGTGAAGTAAGCACGACTCTCAGGCCTTCCTTTTTCAGATGGACTGCTGCATTAATCCAGAGCAGGAGTTCAGGATCGGTGAGGGTTCGAGTAGTTGTGTCCTGCACTGACTCAAGGTTGTCAAAGAAAAGCGCCACTTTCCGGTCAAACTGTTCAAGCAGAAGCTTCAGCAGCCATGACACCTGTTTTGCAGGATCAGGGTATTGTTGCTGGATGAGCTTATAGCTCTCTTTGCGCTCTTTGTTCAGAGCAAGAATCATCTGGAAAAGAGTATCCCGCCAATCGTGTTCTGTTTTGGCCGAGAAGCCGAATATCTCAAAGCCATCAACCTTGAGGGTATTGACAAGTTTACCGGCAAGAGCTGTTTTACCCATGCCTCCTGCTCCGGTGAGCAGCAGTACACTTGTCTTTCCTTCGCGGAACTCCCTCTGGAGTTTCCGTAACTCCCGACGCCGTCCGATAAACTGTGCAGGCAGGGAAATCCTGTCGAGACTTTCGTTCAGGAGATTTCCCGCACGCATCGGCTGGGGCGTGAACTGCCAGTTAATGAGTGGCCGGTCATGCTCCCGACTGAGGAGCATCGGCAGGCACCACTGCCCCTGTGACAGTTCAGCAAATATCGACTTTTTCGCCTCTTCATCATCTTTCAGGGAAAGCTCGATTCCTCGGCGCGCATCTTGCAGGGCAAGGGCAATACCTTTTTTCTCAATCAGTGATTCAAAAAATACGCGGGCAAACTGAATACCTGCCCGGTCAAAAATGGATTCACGCATGCCGATGACATGGGGAATGCCTTTCTGCGCAAGCCGGTACATCAACCCGTTGTTCAGACTGGATGACGCCGCTTGTCCTGACTGACATGCCGAGAGGATAACTCCCTGAACACTGCTTCCTGTAAATGCATCAGCAAACTGATCTTCATCGACAAGCTCACCGGCATCACCATGCTCGTTCTCAAAAAGGAAATATCCCTTGTCATGGTGGTTCAGCGGGTCACTTCTGAACTCCCCATGACCGCTGAGATAGACCAGATGCGGTTTGAATGAATTAAGAAGTCTCTTGAACTCACTGAACCGCCCGTCATCAGGCATTTCAAGCACGACATGACCGCTCTGCCGCCACTGACCAAGAGCTTCAAGCACCTGCCCCTGTTCTGTCTCAATCTGAAGCTGATCCGCCTCACCGAGGTTATCTGGCAGAGAGGAAAAAAGCAGGATTCTCAGCGGGCCCTGTTCGATATCCGGTAATCCGGTTGTCATTGAGGGAATGGTGCGTGAAAGCGTGAATCCCTCATGCCTGCCAAGAAATCCATAATCGGGATGGTAGAGCGTTTCCCATGGCAGTTGCAGAATTGCCGGATCATCACTTGCTATGACAATCGGCAAGATGGCTTGGCCTGCCTCCTGTTTGGCGAGTTGCAACTTCTCATCAGCAATAAGTGCGTGCCACAACCCGGTGCCGATAGCTTGCAATATCTCATCGGTTACAAAGAGTTTCCGATCGGCGTAGGACTGAGAGAGTTGAGCTGCTTGACGGATCAGGTTTGGTGAGTGTCTCAGTATTGCAGGATCCGGAACAAGAATCAAAGGTGCTACCATAATCCTGCTCTCAAGAGGTTAATACTAAGAAACCTTTTAATAACGAAAACGCTCGTTTGCGAAATATAAATTACATTTTTTCCAGCAATAAGTTAGCGTCTCTATTTGAAGCTTGTGCCCGATGTTGTCGATGCTGATGTTGATTGTGGATAGATATTTCATCTTTGGTTGAGGGTGATGGTGATGATGCTTCGACAGGGGAGCGGGTGGGGTGATTTTGATGCATGAGGATACGGCCCTATGTGCCAATTTAGGGGGGAGGTGTCGGCTAGCTGGCGTATCATCTCTTTGGAGCGCAATGTCAGTTAGGAGGTTGTTCTTGAAAAACAAGTTATTCTCCAATTTTGACGCCAAATACTTCTTTAATTTTTTCAGCACATACCCCGTAAGAGATCGGGATTGTTTCTGTCGAATTTCTTACGCACGCGATTTGCTTGAGTTCGTTACCGATTATTCCTGAAATAAATACTTGGTTTGATCCTTCTAAAGCATGAAGACGGATAACAGCCAATTTCATTGGACCGCTCTCAACATAGGTAGCTTCGGATTTGAAATGAACATCGGCATTGGGATACCCTTGTGAAGCAAGATATTCTTTCGTTTTTATCTTGACTCGCTCTGCATTGTAAGCTTCTAAATTTTTCAAGAAGTTCAAATCGAAGTTCTTTTGTGTTACGTCTTCGGAGTCTTGACTGGAGACAACAATTCTAATCTCTTGGTTGGTGATGGGCTGCGGCGAACTTGCTGCTACTCTCTCATTGACGTGGTGTTCGGTGCTTCTGCCAAGATAGCCAGTAATTTGATAAGCTACTGGGATGGCCAGAACAAAAAAAATGATGTACTTCCAGTTCCACTGCTTCATTACGATTTCCCCAACATTGTTTAGACCGATCTGCCTAATTCAAAAAAACAGACTGTTCCGTTCCGTGCAAGAACGCAGATACCTGATTATTGCTGCTCTGCAACATCCTTCAACAATTTTGGCCAGTAGCTCCCGTTTGCATTCTTATCTACAGGGAAGATATTGCTGAAACAGGAGAATAAGAAAGGATCAGCAAAGGAATTACCGGTTTTTGTACTCAAAATGGCGGATTGTGTACATCAAGGTGGTAATCGGCGAGGCCGAGGCCCTAGGTTCGGTCGGCGGGGGTGGGTCGTTTTTCGAGGATAACGGTTGACACCGTACGCCATCCTTTACTTATAAAGATCGTTAGTTAAACTAAACCACTTATCCTTAACTAACGAACAGGTTGATGTAACGATCAAAGGAGTACACCCGACTCCGCTGTTGACCGGTAATCTCAACAACGATTTGTTTATCTATCAATGCGTTAATCAACGAATTCGCAGTTGGAGTGCTCACCTTCAAAGCCTGCTCAAGGTCAGTCGCCTCTATAATAGGTTTACGATACAACAGGTTCAGCGCGAGGCGTGCAGAGGGAGCGCGCTTGCCCATTGTCAGCACAGATTGCTCTACTTCGGTACGGAGGGTCAAAATCTGCCCGAAAACCTCTCGTCCTTTGGTTGCGGTCTGAGCTACTCCATTGAGAAAAAACCGCACCCAATGGATCAGGTCATTACTGACTCGCACCTGCGTCAGGGCATCATAATACCTGGAGCGGTTGCATTCAAAGAAATCCGATAAGTACAGGGATGGTTTGGCCAGCAAGCCCATACTGACCAGATAAAACGGAATCATCCGGCAAGACGGGCAACGAGAATCACCAAGTCTGGGTCGCAGATTCGATTGTTACAGCCATTGTCGCGCGCAATCAATCGAACCGTTTCTTCAGCATATCAAACTCTGGGCCGGATGTGATGAACTTCGCTTTGCCTTTGATCAAACAGCCTGCGCCCTGACCGTGTAGTCCTTTTCCCTTGCTGCTTGCTATTGTGATGAGCAAATTGGGGTTATACGCCACGTTGGCCTCTGTCTTGTTCATGTAACCGGCAGGTATCAACAAGCGACCATCCTCAGACATTGCCAGATAGGAATTCCAGGTGTTGACCAAATGAGGTCCATCTTCTCCTACGGTTGCAATGGCAACTACTCCATTCTTCTTCATGAGTTCTGGCAGTACTTCCGGTAACATTTTGCCTCTCCTTTGTTTATGTGTTGATAACTAGAAAGTTAACCGGCAAAAATGCGGATAATTTTTGCCCGAGTTGAACCAACCTTACATCGCCTCTATCGTGGTGACTATGGCGCTGACGGCTTCTGGATTAAGCGTGAGTTGGATATGACCTATGCCAGGCAGTAAGGTGACTGGCCACGATTGGCTTTGATTGCGAAAGATCTTCTCAAGCGCCGCCGTCTCAAAGACCTCGTCACTTGCACCGGCAACCACCTTTACCGGTTGATGAACTGCCCTGATATTTGCCTCGTAATCCTGCAAGGGCCCAAAATTGGCTGTCAAGGAAAATGTGTAGGTAGAGGTCAGGAAACTTTTGGCTTGCTCGCTGAGTGCGAAGTTGATGACGGGCAGGTCGTTGAAGATGCGCACGCCTAAGTGGTTCAAAATAGTGATGCCGATTATGCGGGGGATGCCCACCTTGACCCACCCTCCGCTGTCGGGCCGAGAGTTGGGTGCACGTGAACTCAAAAACGGTGAAAGCAGCACGTAGTTCTGAAAGGCGTTTTGACGCTGACTCCCTGCGACCCGCAGCACAAAACCACCTCCAGAGGAGAAACCTGCGAGCGTGGCTGGTTTGGCAAGTGGCACCGCCTTGACAAACGAATCCAGGTCATCCTCAAGCTGACCAATATAGGCAATCGTGCCCTTTGGACCCGAGGCACCATGGCCACGTATGTCCAATGCGTATGCTGCGTAGCCAGCGTTGGCCAAGGCCTTTGCGATGACATGCATGCTGGTGCTGCTGCCCGATGAGCCATGCACGAGCACCACGCTTCCTCTCAATGCGGTGCCAGGACGGGGCGCATATCGGCGATAGGCAAGTTCAGCTCCGTCTCTGGCCTTGTACCGGAGAAGTGGGGGCAAGTCTGAAAAATCAACGGCTTTGAACGGATCGTTGATGCTTGCCATTGGTTTCGGAGAGCCTGGCCCACCAAATATAATTGCGACGGCGAGCACTACCGCGATTATCCCAACGAAGACGATGGCAGTTTTGACGACGGTGGAGAAGCTCATATTGCGAGGTCTAAGGAGATGAGGAATACGAATCACCATGTTTGGGTAGCAGACTCGATTGTTACGGCCATTGTCGCGCGCAACCAGTCGAACCGTTTCTTCAGCACATCAAACTCTGGTCCGGATGTGATGAACTTGGCTTTGCCTTTGATCAAACAGCCTGCGCCCTGACCGTGCAGTCCCTTTACCTTGCTGCTTGCTATGGTGATGAGCACATTGGGGTTATACGCCACGTTGGCCTCTGTCTTGTTCATGTAACCGGCAGGTATCAACAAGCGACCATCCTCGGACATTGCCAAATAGGCATTCCAGGTGTTGACCAAATGAGGCCCGTCGTCTCCTATGGTCGCAATGGCAACGACGCCGTCCTTCTTCATCAGTTCTGGCAGTACTTCCGGTATCATGTTGTCTCTCCTTTTTTAATCTGTTGATAACGTAAAAGCAAGGGTCTGTGCGCAGTCGCACTTGACGTGATGGGTTAGCCCAGGCTGCGGTCATTCTCGGCCTTTCGGTTTTTGATGCCACTGCATTTTGGCTGTCCATCCTTCGCTTGCAGCGGGGATAGAGTCATATTTCGGAATATACGGTTTGATGTCCAAAAGTGGCGTCTCGTCCAGCATGTCGGCTCCTTCAACAATGAGAACATTGCCAACTCTACGGATGAGTTTGACGATTGACATCCCGATTCCGTTTGGTCTGCACGGATGCCTTGAGGCATAGATGCCGTGAGGGGTATCGTCCAAAAAGGTTGAGCGAACCATACTGATCGCATCGGCTCGGTCAAACTGATACAGCAAATAAATGTGGGAAAAAGTTTCGATGTCCTTCAATCCCTCGGCGTACTGTTCCAACACTTCTACACGTCCCGAGGAACCGGCCGTGTAAACCGGCTGGATCGGGCAATCCTGTTTTGTCTTGTATGGAGTACGAATGGTGCCGATAGCGTCCATGATCTGGTGTCTTCGATGGCTAATGCAGAAATCAGGCGCGCGTTTTTTGCGTCGGCTACATTTTTTGTTAGCATCGTCTCATTTTATAAACTTCACGTGTTTGTAATCGAGAATCTTTTTATCCATTGTCAGCAACGGACAATCATGAACACGAGCCGTTGCTACAATAATTTGATCAGCCGGGTCGCGGTGAAATTCACCGGGAAGTTGTGTTGATTCTACTGCAATACGTGGCGAGAATTCAATCAGTTGAATACCAGGATAACTCAACGCCTGATTTATCCAATCATGCACATCAATTTCAAACGAGAGCCTCTTCAACTCCATTAATTTGGCCACTTCCCAACAAGAAATCACACTGACACCAAGACCATCAGTTTCATGGTCACGAATTTTATCACAAAACACGGATGGGAGTTGACTTTCGTCAAGAACCCACTTGATCCAAATATGCGTGTCAAGGATAATCATTGAAGCGCCTCCCAATCATCAATTGCAACGGGTTCTGTGGGATCAATGTAAGTAAACGGGAGGCCTCTCAATGGATACCGATTCCCTTTCTTGCTCAACTCTCTTTGAGATAGTGAGTTGAAGATAGCAGTTTCTCGAAAAACCCGAATCATTTGTAGCAAATTCGGAAAATACTCCGGGGGAACCGTATTAATTTCCTTGATCAAATCCCGTTGATAAACCTTAGCTTGGTTGGGCATTTTTGATCTCCTTTTAGTGGATATTTCGATCTGATTGATTAGAGTTTTCCATGAATCCCTCCGACGCTAACAATAATTAGATGGATCCGCATAAAAACACTGAATCCTGCCATTGTTGAGAGGTGCGCGTTAGGGTAATGTAAGCAGGGATTTTGTGTATTCCACTGTTTGTGACGTGATATTTTTTTTGTTTGGTGGTGGACGGAGCAGAGGGCGTCATAGGGGGGCTGGGGTTATTTGGAGATGAGTCCGGGTGAGAAGAAGCTGTAGTGTTGGTTGTTGCCAATGATGAGGTGAAAACGTGGGATTCTTGACTGGCACGTTCTTGCAGGCCGATGGTGTGGCATAAATCGACGACCATTTCTGCTCCGTTAATGCCTTTGGTGTAGATGATCCGGGATTCCCTGACAAGGCGGATTCCTTAGCGAGGAATGGTGACGGTGGCGGCTTCGCTGGTGAAGAGCAGCATTGTGTGTAAAGAGTTTTTCATGGCTGCGGGTGCTTGGTTGTTCAATATGGCTTTTAAGCCATTCCCCGAAGGGACAAGGGCTTCCCCATGCCAAGCAAACTTTTTACTGAGGCCGCTTATCTCCTGACAGTAAAGAATTTTGGCAACCTGCTGAAATTGCTTCGTATCTTTGTCTATGATGATGAATTTGGAACCGAATTTGGACATCAATAACAAGAGAAGCGAAAGGAGAGACACATGCCAGTTATCACACTCGAGGGAGGCAAACTGAGCCTCGAACAGAAGCGGGATCTTATCCATCGTCTAACTTCAGTTGCATCTGAGGTTACCAGTATACCGCCCGCCTATTATACTGTACTGATCAGGGAGCAGGAGGATGCTAATCTTGGCATCGGCGGAGAGTCTGTCGAAGAAATGAAAGCGCGGCTGAAAAAATGAAACGCATCGATCAGAAGCTTATATCATGTGCCGAACCTTTGGTGAGGGTAAGCATAAAACTGATTACAGCGACAATATTTGCCTGTGCAATAATCCTTTTCTTTTCCAACCCTCTTTGGAGTGCTGAACCGAGTTTTGAAAACACGGTCAAACATTTCATAAACGTTGTCGCCAGTAAAGACCGGATGGCTTTAGCTCATTTAGTGTCGTACCCGCTACAACGAAGGGCTCCTTTTTCAAGCATAGACAACCCAGGACAATTCCTGGAAGTTTATGACGAAATCCTTGATGAAAAAATAGTAACTGCGATTTCCACCTCCCGAGCTTCATCCGATTGGTCAGAGATGGGGTGGAGAGGAATTATGTTCCAAAACGGATTATTGTGGCTTGACGAGGAAGGGAGAATAACTGCAATCAACTATGAGACAGAAAAGGGAAAGCGTAAGCGTGGCGAACTGATTGAAGCTGACAGACACAATCTACACAGCAGCTTGCGTAACTTTGCCGAGCCTGTTCTTGAATGGGAAACTGCAAAATTCCGGATTCGGATTGATCGCCTTACTCACGACAAGTTCCGTTACTCGGCTTGGCCTGTCAATAAAAAAACTACTGAACAACCGGACTTAGTGCTGCGTAATGGTTCTGTTACCATCACCCTTCCCTACTGAGATTTAACAGAAACGTAACAGTCTGTTGATGAAATATTGTTTCAATATTCCAATAAATATTGTAACGTTGAATATGAAAAAATTAACAGCAACAACTATTTTTGAATCGCTCTCATCCCCTGTCAGGCTGGATGTGTATCGATTACTTGTCAAGAAAGGCACCGAAGGCATGGTCGCGGGCGAGATTGGTTCGGCGCTCGATGTTCCGCCAACAAATCTTTCGTTCCATCTGAAAACACTCGCTCATACAGGCCTCCTTACCGTTGATCAGGAAGGCCGCTATCAGCGTTATCGGGCCAACCTCCCGTTAATGATGGATCTGATTGCCTATCTCACGGAGGAGTGCTGTGACGGTAATCCGGGACAGTGCGGTGATTTCAGTGCACAATCAATTTGCCCGCAGTCCATTGACACGCAATCAGAAATAAAATAAATCCCTAATCCATTCCAAGATTACCATGAAGAAATCAGTGCTTATTCTCTGTACCGGAAACTCATGCCGAAGCCAGATGGCTGAAGGCTTTCTCCGTTCCTTTGACAGCTCGCTTGAAGTGTTTTCTGCTGGCACGAAACCGGCGAAGTCCGTTCATCCGCTTGCCGTGAAGGTGATGCATGAAGAGTGGATCGACCTCAGTTTGCACAAACCGAAAAGCGTTGATGAATTTCTCGAGAGGCCGTTTGACTATGTTATAACGGTTTGCGATGCGGCAAAAGAGTCCTGCCCGTTCTTTACCGGCAAGGTGGAGCACCGGCTGCATATCGGGTTTGATGATCCTGCTGAAGCTCAGGGGACACAGGAAGAGGTGCTTGCAGTGTTCCGGCGGGTTCGCAACGAGATCAACCAGCGCTTCCGTCAGTTTTATAACGATAATTTAACCGGCAAGTAACGCTATGAGTCTGGCAACAAAACAATTGTCTTTTCTTGACCGCTACCTGACGCTTTGGATTTTTCTTGCCATGGCGGCAGGGGTGCTTTCGGGCTGGTTATTCCCTGGTATTTCCGGGTTCTGGAATCTTTTTCAGTCAGGCACCACGAACATTCTGATAGCCGCAGGGCTCATCGTCATGATGTATCCCCCGCTGGCAAAGGTAAAGTATGAGGAGCTTGGTGATGTGTTCCGCAATACAAAAATACTGGCCCTGTCACTGGTGCAGAACTGGGTGATCGGACCGATTCTGATGTTCGTCCTTGCCGTGCTTCTTCTGTCCGATATGCCGCACTACATGGCTGGCCTCATCATGATTGGTCTTGCCCGCTGCATTGCCATGGTCATTGTCTGGAACGAACTTGCCAAAGGTGATACGGAGTATGCCGCCGGGCTTGTCGCCTTCAACTCGGTTTTTCAGGTACTCTTTTTCCCTCTTTATGCGTGGATCTTTCTGACGGTACTGCCAAAATGGCTGGGCCTTGCGTCATTCGCTGTTAACATCTCCATAGCCGACATTGCCACGTCAGTCTTTATCTATCTTGGCATTCCCTTTATTGCAGGCTTCCTGACCCGTTTCTTCATGCTTCGTCTGAAAGGCAAGGAGTGGTATGAGAGAGAGTTCATCCCGCGAATCAGCCCGCTCACACTTGTGGCGCTGCTTTTCACCATTGTCGTCATGTTTTCTCTGAAGGGAGGCTATATCGTGAAAATACCTCTTGATGTGGTGCGTATTGCAATACCGCTGCTGCTTTACTTTGTGATCATGTTTTTTCTTTCGTTCTACATGGGTCGCAAGGTTGGTGCAGACTACTCCAAAACGGCAACACTCTCTTTCACCGCAGCGAGCAACAACTTTGAACTTGCCATTGCCGTAGCGATTGCGGTTTTCGGCATCAACTCCGGGGAAGCTTTTGCCGCAGTGATCGGCCCGCTGGTTGAGGTTCCCGCTCTGATCGCACTGGTCAATGTCGCGCTCTGGTTCAAGGACAACTCTTTTGGGGAAAAAATCGAAGCCCGAGTCTAATTCTTTTAACACTTCATCAACGTTGAACATGAAAAAAATACAAGTATTTGATCCGGCCCTTTGTTGCAGTACAGGGGTATGTGGTGTCGATGCAGATCAGGCATTGATTAGTTTCGCAGCAGATGTAGAGTGGGCAAAACAACAGGGAGCTCAGATTGAACGATTCAATCTGGCACAGCAGCCAATGGCCTTTGCAGAAAATCAGATGGTTAAAGCATACCTTGAGCTTGCAGGGCAGGATGGACTTCCGCTTCTTCTCCTTGATGGCGACATCGTGTTGGCAGGACAATACCCAAGCAGGGCTGAGCTGGCGAGCTGGCTCGACATCAAACTGCCTGACGCTACCGCTAAACCTGCAAAGAGTTGTTGCTCAGGAAGTACATGCTGCTGACCACAAGCAGACCATCACTCAATATTATGTTATTTCTTGAACAACCACCTCGCTTCCTTTTCTTCACCGGAAAAGGGGGCGTCGGGAAAACGTCCATAGCATGCGCAACGGCCATTCACCTTGCTGATGAGGGACTGCGTGTGTTACTCGTCAGCACCGATCCGGCATCCAACGTTGGTCAGGTTTTTGGTGTCACTATAGGCAATCAGATTACCGCTCTTACGGCAGTGGAACGCCTTTTTGCCCTTGAAATTGATCCCCAGGCTGCCGCTCAGCTCTACCGCGAAAGCATCGTGGGGCCGGTAAGGGGCTTACTCCCTGAAACCGTGGTCAACAGCATTGAGGAACAACTTTCCGGAGCCTGTACAACGGAAATCGCCGCTTTTGACGAGTTCACTTCGCTCCTGACGGACACCGCATTGTATGCCGACTACGACCATATCATCTTCGATACGGCGCCAACCGGTCATACCATCAGGCTGCTGCAGCTTCCCGGTGCCTGGAGCAGCTTCATTGAAAAGGGAAAAGGAGATGCATCGTGTCTTGGACCGTTGGCCGGACTTGTAAAACATCGCGCACAGTATAAGGCTGCTGTTGAAGCCCTGGCAGATCCTTCGCGTACTCGCCTTATTTTGGTCTCCCGAGCACAAAATGCAACGTTACAGGAGGTCGCACGCACGTATCAAGAACTCGCAGCCATCGGGATATCACAACACTTTCTTGTCATAAACGGGCTGTTCCCCCAAAGCGAAACCCAGGAGGACGCTCTTGCCGAGGCGATCTTTTCCCGTGAGCAAGCCGCTCTCTCAGCAATGCCTGCCATTCTTAACACCTTGCCTTGCGATCATCTACCGCTCAAGCCTTTCAATCTTGTCGGCCTTGAGGCCTTGCGCCAATTGCTCACGGCAAACGTGCAGCAGCTCATCGTCGGACGGGATACGTCTACCACGATCGAGGCACCAAAACTCTCAGTGCTAGTTGATGAAATTGCTGCCGATAGTCATGGGCTCATCATGTTTATGGGTAAAGGCGGAGTTGGTAAAACCACCCTGGCGGCTGCAGTTGCCGTTGAACTGGCACATCGAGGCCTCCCGACACACCTGACGACGACCGACCCGGCGGCCCATCTCACCAAAACGCTGACTGGTACGGTAGAAAACCTTATGGTGAGCCGGATTGACCCTGAAGTTGAAACCGAGCGCTACCGGAAGCAGGTTTTGGATACCAAAGGTGCTCAGCTTGATGCTGAAGGTTTAGCCCTGCTTGAAGAAGACCTCCGTTCGCCATGCACCGAAGAAATCGCTGTCTTTCAGGCATTCTCGCGTATCATCCGTGAGGCTGATAACAAATTTGTTGTTATCGATACGGCGCCAACGGGACATACACTGTTGCTGCTCGATGCCACCGGAGCATATCACCGCGAAGTCAGCCGTCAAGCAGGACGAACCGGTTTGCACGATGTCACCCCCATGATGCAGTTACAAGACCAGAAACAAACAAAGGTGTTGATTGTCACCCTGGCCGAAACAACACCTGTCCTTGAAGCAGTCAATTTACAGGAAGATTTGCGACGCGCGGGCATCGAACCCTGGGGCTGGATTATCAACAACAGTGTGGCTGCTGCAGTGTCGCAATCTTCACTGTTGATGGAACGAGCAAAGAATGAAGTAAAGGAGATAGAAGATGTGGCTCATCGATATGCCGATCGATTGGCAGTCGTCCCAGTATTGAACAATGAACCGGTTGGAGAAACACTGTTACGCTTGCTCATTTATCCGTAGAGAACCGATGTATTTCTACCTTTGAAGCTACCCCAGTTCGTACCATACACCTCGCCCACTGCCGTGCAGGATAAGATGACCGCGTTCGACAAGGTTTCGGAAGTGTCCCTTCAGGGTGTTGCGACTGCCGCCAGTCAACGTGATAGCTTCTCCTATGGTTATGCGCCCATGTTCACGGGCAAACTCGACGATTTGCAATGAGAGTTCCGGCATGGAGGCTAACACAATCTTCTCACGAGCAACCTTTTTCTCCAGACGCTGTACCTGATCGGAAAGTGAACGAAGGAAAAACACCAACCACGGCTGCCAGTTCGGCGCATCGGCACGGATCGTCCCTTGAGTATGGCGCAAAGCCAGGTAGTAGGCTTCCTTGTTGAGTTCGATGACACTTTCCAATGAACTGTACGGTACGTAGGTATACCCTGCCTGAAGTAACAGTAAGGTGGTCAGCACACGACTCAGCCGACCGTTGCCATCCTGGAATGGATGAATTGCCAGAAAGACCACCACAAAGATAGCGATGATCAACAACGGGTGCAACTGCGCCTGCTCACGTTCATCCTTCACCCAAGTTACCAGTTCAGCCATGAGACGAGCGGTGTCGAAGGGGGTCGCTGTCTCGAACACAATACCGAGTTGCTTGCCATTTTCATCAAAGGCGGCGACGCTGTTCGAGCTGGTTTTATACTGTCCCCTGTGCCGGGCATCCTTCTCGCTGTGGCGTAGCAAGATTTGATGTAACTGCTTAATGTGGTTTTCGTTGAACGGGATGCTCGGCCATGAGTCGAACACCAAATCCATCAGTTCTGCATAACCGGCAACTTCCTGCTCGTCACGCGTTTCGAAAGAGTGAATCGCCAGATTGGAAAGCAGGCGCTCCACCTCCCGATCGGATAGTTTGCTGCCCTCTATTCGGGTCGATGATCCGATGCTCTCGATAGTAGCAACCCTGCGTAAGGCTGAAAGACGATCAGGGGCAAGCCTGCCCAAAGCACGCCAAGCACCTTTGAACTCGTCGATCTGAGCGATCAGGTTCAGAATCTCCGGTGTAATGTGAAGTGTGTCGGTTCGAAGCATAAACCAATAATACACCCATTAACACCCATTTGCAAGTCAAAACACCATTTCGCCTGATTACGTCGTGGCATTGACACAAGTCTTGTTCTGCAACAGTTCCCCTCCATCAACGATTTTATCGAACGACAAATCTCAGCAGAGTCCGTTATCGCCTCTGCTGCTGCGCATTGGTAAGTGCGATCTTCTTCAACGCCGCTTCGGCGGCCTCATATTCGCCCAAATGCACGCGCATCAGGCTTTTCCAGAGCTTGCCGTGGTTGGGCACAAAGAAGTGCAGCAGTTCATGCACAATCACGTAATCCCGGACCTTTTCGTCCATATCCATCAATTCGGCGTTGAAATTCAGATGGCCCTCCGTGGAGCAGGAGGCCCACTTGTTCTGCATGGGTCGAACGCCGAGCCACGCCACCTGAACGTCGAGTTTGGCGGCCCAATTGCGAACGCGCTGCTTGAATTGAATCTTTGCACTGGTGTCGGTCATGGCTTACATCCGGTTTGCTTTTTCCAGCAGGTGGAACAGATAGTCCACGATGCCCGTGACCCGGTCGAGATCCTCTGATTGGGCGTAGAGGGCAAAGGTGATCTTTTTGCGAAGCTCCCGCAGTGCGGCATCGCTCTTCTGCCAGTTCGGAAACTCCAGAAACGCTCCCTTGATCTGGCGGCTGACCTCTTCGGCATTGCCGATCTTCTCGTCGAGCAATGTGCGGTAGACGAAGAAGGTCAATCCGTCGAACCCCTTTTCGGCCTGCTCTTTTTTTCGTGCTTCGTTGGCTTCGACTTCCAGTATCAGCTTTTCAAGGGCTTCGGCGGTGGTCGTCTGGCGGCTTTCAAAACTCTCCTGCACCGCTTGTGCTCTTTCGGCCATGGCGATAAGGAACGGATCGTTACTCTCATCCGCAGCGATCTTTTCAATGCTTTTGATGAGATTGATCACCTTTGTTGCCTCGCCTCCGGTCTGGGCATTGATGATGTCGATGGTCTCTGCATCTATTCTGACCATGCGCTCTACCTCCCCGATGCCGTAGCTGCCGATCTGATCCTGCACCAACTTGTTGGTTTTCCGCTGGAACTCACGATCGACCTGAATGCGCTTTGTATAGGCCTTGCGGACAACAACGTAGATTGCGGAAAGCGTCGCATACTCCTCAATGAAGGGGCGCAGGAAGGCATCAGGCGAGATGATTTCGTAGAGCATCTCGATCTCCTTGTACTCCTTGAAAAACATCTTTCGCCGCTCAGGGTCGCGGAAGTGCTCAATGAGGCTATCGACATCCTTGTCGGTAAAGTTACGCTCAATCAGGCTCAGATACTCCGGCGCTTTGCTTTCCATCTTGTTCTTGAAGAGCACCTTCAGGAGCTTGAGATCCTTGACGATGGCGTTGATCTCTTCGCTGTCAAAGGCGAGGGCTTTTTCGAGCTTGTCGAAGATGCCGACAAAATCAAGAACAAAACCGTGGGGCTTCACCATCTCCTGCTCCTCGTTTTCGTAGGGACGGTTCACCCGGGCGATGGCCTGCAACAGGGTATGGTCGCGCATCGGCTTGTCGAGATAGATGGTGTAGAGCAAGGGCGAGTCGAAGCCGGTAAGCAGTTTCTCGGTGACGATGAGAATCTTCGGCAGTCGGTCGAGCTTGCAGAAGTTTTTGCGAATCTGCCGCTCTTT
>CAILRB010000074.1 GCA_903836465.1 uncultured Chlorobiaceae bacterium | reverse complement strand
TATGGGGAGATTGCGGCCAACCCGAAGCAGTGGGAGCAGTGGCGAACGCTCGGGATGCTTGAGACGCTCAATGTTGATAAGCCAGACCTCTTCAGTCAGGCCGAAGTCGGCAGCGTTTCCTACCTTGAGGCGCATCCCTTTTTGATGGCCGATACCGCGCTTTTTGATGAGGCGTTCAAGAGCAGATTACTCTCAACCGTTGAAAATCTGGGTGAAACCCTTGACGGGTTGCTGATGCATGGGGATAATTTTCATGGATTGAATCTGTTGCAGGCGAGGTATCGGGAGCAGGTGAAGTGTGTTTATATTGATCCGCCGTATAACACGACAGAGAACGCCTTTGTATACAAAAATCAATACAAGCACTCTTCATGGGCATCTCTCATCAACGACAGATTAAAACTATCGTATAATTTACTCTCTCGTGGAGGAGTTTGTGCCGTTGCTATTGATGATACTGAATCCAGTATTCTGAAATTATTGCTTGGTGAAATATTTGGTTCTGAAAATTGTGTGTCTACTATTGCTGTTGAAGTGAATCCAGCAGGCCAAAATATTCGTCCAAATACTCCGGCTCGTTCTCACGATTATTTTCATGTCTATGCGAAAAGAATTGATGAGATGAGTATGTTGCTTCGTGTACTAACTCTTGAAGAAGAAAAAGCTTATAAGGAACAAGATGATCAGGGCTATTATCTTTGGGATAACCTGCGTCGTCGTGGCGGTAACTCCAGGCCATCCGACAGGCCAAAGCAGTATTTTCCACTTTTTGCTTCACTTCAACAAAAGAGGGTTAGTGTAGAGCCTTTTGATGGTTGTGAGGAGGTATGGCCGATTGATCCAAAAGGTGAAAAACGCATTTGGCGAGTCAATAAAGATAGTGCCGTCAAATTTATTGCATCTGGCGATATATCATTGCTGGAAAAAGCTGGGCGTCTTGAATTGGTCAAAAAGTCAAGAAAGCCTGAGGGCAGGAAACCAAAGACACTGTGGTATGAATCAGGGTATTCTGCTACCACCTATGGAACTAAGCTTCTGATTGATATTTTGGGGGAGCAGATTTTCAGTTATCCAAAGGCGCTAAAACTGGTGTCAGATGCGATTGGTTATTGGATGTCAGGTGAAGATATGGTGATTGATTACTTCGCAGGTTCCGGCACAACCGCTCATGCCGTCATTGCTCTCAACCGCCAGGATCAAGGCAATCGCAAATACATCCTCGTCGAGCAAGGCGATTACTTCGACACCGTCCTGAAACCCCGCATCCAGAAAGTTGTCTACTCCTCCGACTGGAAAGATGGCAAAGCTACGGTTCCGCAGACAGGCCTCTCCCACGCCTTCAAGGTGAGGCAACTTGACTCCTACGAAGATGCCCTCAACAACCATGAGCCGCGCCGCACCAGCCATCAGCAACTCACCCTTGATTCTCCTGAAGCTCAGGGGGCGGAGTGCCTCAAGGAGCAGTGTATATCCTCCGTTACATGCTTGACGTGGAGACACGCGGCAGTCAGTCGCTGCTCAATGTGCAGGCCT
>CAILRB010000073.1 GCA_903836465.1 uncultured Chlorobiaceae bacterium | reverse complement strand
GATCAGCAGACGGTTCAACTGGTTTTGGACCCCGTTTGGCATCAAACAAGCTCGATGCCTGTTCCTGCAGTTCTTTCTTCCACTTGCCGACCTGAACGGGGTGTACTCCAAATTCCTGACCGATTTCATTCAGCGTTTTGACCCCTTGAATAGCCTCAAGCGCCACCTTCGCTTTAAAGTCACTGCTGAATATTTTCCGTGTCTTTTTTGTCATTACCTGCTCCTTTTGGGGCAAGTTAACAACTTAAACCACTGTCTAAAAATCGGGATCCACTATAGTATTCTGCTGCGGTTAATTGTGAATCAAAAAGAGGTTTATGTATTTTCGTGTTACTTTTCCGTAAAAAAGAAACGCTCCTTTCGGAGCGTCGGACCGGAGATGCTATCTCTGGTGATGTTATGGGTGAAATATAAACATATTGCTATGAATGAAGCAAGTAGCCAGATAGAAAAAGAGAGAGTGCAAGTATATGTTGATGGCTTTAACCTCTATTTCGGTATGCTTGAAGCAGGTTTTGATAACTGTAACTGGCTGAATTTGAAAAAGTTGTCAATAAACTTGTTGAAACCACATCAAGAACTGGCAGGTGTAAAATATTTTACCAGCAGAGTCAGCAATAACCCGGATAAGCAAAAGCGGCAGGTGACCTATCTCGAAGCCCTTGACGCAAGAATTTTTATCAGGGTTGCTACGAATGAAAATGCAAACAAGTGCGCCTTCTCTCGTCATACCAAATCCCAAGAGTTCCGCTCATTGGCGATTTGCCGGTCAATCTCCTCTTTTGACCGCAAGCCTGCTGGCTTATAATTCATAATCCAGTGTGCAGCGCCGGGATTTTGCTTGCGTGATTGTGTCTGTATGAGATGTTGATACTCAGATTCTCGCAAAATAACAGCCGCTGGTTTGTTGTGTTTCATGATATGTACCGGCCCGAAAGCAAGAGCCTCTTCTATAGCCGCTATACCCCTGCGTTGAAGATCGACTGTCGTGAGAGTGTTCATAGGGATTTCATCGTTGATGAGTGCTTGTTGAGCGAGTGGAATTTAACGATTTTTTCCCACTTGTTGCTTGTACATAACCATCAAAAACCTGTTTGCCAAAGTTGTTCATGTTGAGAATTAAAGTCGACGTACAGTTTAATCTCAGCACTGATGAATAGACGTGAGCAGGAGCTGTTATTTTTTTCGATTTGTCGTATATTGACACTATGAAAAAGAAGCGGAACACACTTCTGGCGAGAATAAGAACGCGTGTCAGACGTAAACGTTGGAATGTCATTTTACGTTCTGATTTTCAGGATCTGGGTGATTATGACCAGGTTGGTCGTTGTTTGCTTGTTCTGGTAAGAGAGGGTACTCTTGTCAAAATAGGGCAGGGGATATATGTTCGAGCAGTAGTCTCTCCTTTCGATAATCGCCCGGCTCTTCCAAAAAGTCTCAATACTCTTGCCGAGGAGGCTCTGAAACGGCTTGATATACCGACTGCGCCGACGAGTATGGAGCGCAGCTATAACGAGGGTAGAACAACTCAGATTCCTGCTGGCAGAGTTATTGGTGTTTGTAAACGAGTTCGTCGGGTCATCGGGTTTGATGGCTATAGCCTGATATTTCAGCGTACCACATGAAAACATTTCCGCCGAAAAAATCAGCGATTGAACGGGTTTCCGGTCTGCTTGTCACCGTCGACGAAGCGTTTGTCGAAAAGGATTGGTATGTGGTACAAGTGCTCCGATTGCTGAACGATATGCAGACGCATAATTTTCAGATTGCTTTTGGTGGAGGTACGTCGTTGGCAAAGGCAGGCATTATCAAGCGTTTTTCTGAGGATGTAGATTTCAAAGTTACCATTCACCCTTTTGGGCATAGGTATTATCGGGAAGCTCGCAAAAAAATTATTGCAGCCATTGTCGCTGAAGGGTTTGTTCTTGTTGCAGACCCAAAAGTTTATGATGAAAGCCGATTTTTTTCGATTGAAGTAGATTATGGCTCAACTTTTGCGAAACACTCGCGATTGAGAACACATATTCGTATCGAAGTCCGTTTTGGCTCAACGCAATTGCCTGTTGTTGTAATGCCGGTTCAATCCCTTTTTGCGACAGGTGAAAAACTGCCGCCTGAAATTGCTTCTATGCCTTTCATCAATCCTGCTGAGATTGCTGCTGATAAATTAAGTGCTCTCGCATGGCGGTTGCAAGACAAGGATGAACGTCAGGATAAAACACTTATTCGTCATGTTCACGATCTTGCTGCACTGGAACCATTTGTCACATCAAGAGAAGAGTTTACAACCCTTGTTCATCAATCTGTTGCTTGTGATTACAATCGTACTGATGTTGATCCAGAACAACGCCTTCAGAGGGTTATGCCCCAATTACAAAACACTCAATGGGCAACGGCTTATCAATCGTTTGTTCAGGATATGACCTTCGCCCGTGATGACGAGCTGATTTCCTATGCGGCAGCATTGAACGCCTGCGAAAGGTTGATTGCATTGGTTGGACTGAAGTGAAGCTCAGTTGGCAGCTTATTCCTGCGTGTTTTGGTGTGGGGGCGCACTGCCAAACACGTACTTTCAATCGTGCCCTCAAATTCTGTCGCTTCGATACTGCCCTGAGCGACATCATCCGGCGGGCACAGTTCGCCATTCCACCGCTGGCGCTGATGATTCTCAGCTCCCAGAAAGTGGCGGGCGTGAGCCAGACCTTCTGCGACCTGCGTTTCGAGAAGCTGCCGCTCGACCAGCATTGGGACATGGCTGGTATCAGCGTCCAGACCGGCGCAGTCAGGCCAGCCTTTGAGCTTGCCCGGGCGCTCCGTTCCAGAGGCATCAAGGTGGTGCTCGGCGGCCCCTACGTCTCCATCTTCCCTGACCAGTGCCGCGACCATGCCGACGCGCTTGTTATTGGAGAGGCCGACGATATCTGGCGCGAGGTGCAGGCGGATCTGCTTGCCGGTGCCCTCAAGCCGGAGTACCGGGTTGTCACCTTTCCCGACCTCTCGATTGAGCGTGTTGTCGGGAAGAGTGCGCTCGACATCCAGAGCTACTTCACCACCAATGTGGTGCAGACCACCCGAGGCTGCCCCTTCAGTTGCGACTTCTGCAACGTCCACGTCATGAATGGCCACCGACTGCGCCACCGAAGCATTCCCGCTGTTCTCAGGGAGGTCGAAACGTTTCTGAAAGAGGATAAACAGATCTTCTTCTTTCTCGACGACACCATCAACGCCGACGAAGAGTATGCCGAACAGCTTTTTCGCCAACTGGAGCCCTTCAAAATCAAGTGGGTAGGCCAGGCCACCACCGCGCTTGGCGAAAAACCCCGACTTCTCCACTCCCCGGATGACCACGACGCGTTCAAGTTTTCATGGGGTCAGGAGATGCTCTACAAGCCGTTGCGTATTCCTTTGCAAGAGTTTATTCCGAGTTATACGGCGCTCACCAGCCGCGTTTTTACTGTGCAGAATGCCGTGCAGCGGGCTATGCGTGCGCCACGGCTGCGGTCGGCGGTGCTGATGTTTAATTTGCTGTACGTGCATAGGTACGGGATGGCGCGGAAAGATTTGTTGCGACAATTGGGGGAGATGGGGCGAGCGTTGCATGAAAAATGAAGGTACAAGGCTCTATTATTTGTAACTTGTCAAAAGTTTTTTTAATGGAGACACTGCCAGTTCATGCCCGATATTTTTGTCAGCTACGCTCGTGAAGATAAAGAGCGCGTCAGGCCAATTGTAAAAGAGCTTGAAAAGCAGAATTGGAGCATTTTCTGGGACACCAAGATAGCCCCAGGGGATAATTGGAGTAATTATATTGGACATCAGCTTGCTGAATCGCGTTGTGTTGTTGTTTGTTGGTCAAAGCATTCAATTAATTCAAAATGGGTTAAAAAAGAGGCAGGAGAGGGAGAAAATCGGGATATTCTGATTCCTTTGTTACTCGAAGACGTTGATCCTCCTTTTCCATTTAAGGATATTCATGCGGCAGATCTTTCCCGCTGGAATAACAATGCTTCTCATCCGGCTTTTCAGGAATTTCTTCGAGCCATAGCGGCAAAATGTCCATTACCATTACAGCGTAGCGTTACACCACAATCCTCACAACCCGCTCTTGCGGCATCAGTTGTACCGAAAACTCTTTTTTCTGCACAGCAAATCCAGCGGGCAGGCGTAACTTTTATTGTGGTTATCGCTCTGGTATTTGCGGCTTTTTGGTTTACACGGAGTGACTCGCAAGAGAGGGCTTTTTCTTCTGCAGTGATGGTTTCTGCTGCAAAAACTCTTGATCTTCAAAATTTTGTCTCTCTTCGTGGCGGCACGTTCACCATGGGCAGCCCTGAAAATGAAGTTTCACGACAAAGTGATGAAGTACCGCAGCATCAAGTACGGTTAAATGCTTTTTATATGAGAAAATATGAGGTAACTGTTGGGGAGTTCAGGACGTTTGTTGAGGAATCGGGATATCGGACTGAAGCAGAAAAGGCGAATGAGAGCATGACTTGGCGACATGGAGTGTTGGGCAGTGTTCGACCAGCAAGTGAGGATAACCATCCGGTGGTGTATGTGAGTTGGAACGATGCGGTAGAATATTGCAAATGGCTCTCGTTTAAAACGGGTAAAACGTTTCGCTTACCAACGGAGGCTGAGTGGGAGTATGCTTGCCGTGGAGGGAGTCCTACGCCATTTAATACAGGTTACAACCTGACCACATCTCAGGCAAACTATGATGGCAACTATCCCTACAATAACAATCAGAAAGGGCAGTATAAAGCGAACACGGTTCCAGTGAACAGTTTTGCGCCAAATGCGTGGGGCTTATACAATATGCACGGGAATGTCTGGGAGTGGTGCAGTGATTGGTATGGGGCGTATGGCAGCAGTGCGGTGACCAATCCAACTGGCCCTGCGACCGGTTCGTACCGTGTGCTTCGTGGCGGGAGCTGGCTCAGCAACGCCGGGGACTGTCGGTCGGCTTATCGCGATTGGGGCACCCCCGACTACCGGTTCAGCAACGTTGGCTTCCGCCTGGTGTTCGTCCCGTAGTTCGGGGGCAGTTTTCCGGCTTTGCTTTTGAGCTAACGCGGAGCAAGAACAAGGTTGAGGAGAGCGGCTGTGAGGGACGAACTGCCGCACACCTCAACCGAGCAGGTGGGCAAGAACTGCAGAAAGGCCGCCTTGTGGCGGCCGAATTTTTGAACGGGAGTTGGTGATGCCGCAGGGGCGTATTGCTGTGCTTGCCAGTTTTTACTCTCTGCCAGCAATCTTCGGTTCGGTTTTGACGGCTACCGTCCAATTGGAGTTTTCCTTTGAAATGAGCTGTTCCACACGCTGCACAAGTATCTGAAACGCATTTTCGCCATCATAGGGCGCACTTCTCCCAAGAAACAGGAACTTCTCATGTTTCAGTGCTTCGGACGTTGCGCGGTACTGAATCCAGTTTTCATGGTATTTGAAGAGGCTGCCGGTTGCTGCTGAAATGGCAATCAACATGCCAAGTCCACCAATAATCCACTTGCCGTACAACAGATTGTTCATGCCCGACAGAAGCGGAATTATCGCCGCCGCGACAATCTCGATCACGCGGAGACCACTGTAGAGTACCTTGCTGTGATCACTTGCATCTGAGTACCATGTTATCTGATCTTCCAGCCGTTGGTCGAAGTATTCTGCAGCGGTTAGTTGTGTTGCGTTACTCATGAGTGACGAGTGTCAAAGAGTTTCCAGATTATGTGGGATGCACCACAAATTCCAGCGATCAACTTATCGCAGGAAAAATGTTCATTACTCTTTTGAAATTATAGCTTTTTTACTCCGTTTTATGCGCAGATTGCATTTCTTTTGAAAATCAAAAATGAAGTGATTTTTTGTGAATCAAAAAAGTTTCTCTGTATTTTCGTGTTACTTTTCCGTAAAAAAGAAACGCTCCTTTCGGAGCGTCGGACCGGAGATGCTATCTCTGGTGATGTTACGGCCGAAATATAAACATATTGCTATGAATGAAGCAAGTACCCAGATAGAAAAAGAGAGAGTGCAAGTATATGTTGATGGTTTTAACCTCTATTTCGGTATGCTTGAAGCAGGTTTCAATAACTGTAACTGGCTGAATTTGAAAAAGTTGTCAATAAACTTGTTGAAACCACAACAAGAACTGGCAGGTGTAAAATATTTTACCAGCAGGGTCAGCAATAACCCGGATAAGCAAAAGCGGCAGGTGACCTGTCTCGAAGCCCTTGACTCGGCCGGAGTAAAGATTCGTTATGGTCATTACCAGAAAAATACCATCGAATGCCAGCGTTGTGGGAATATCTGGCCATCCTATAACGAGAAAATGACAGATGTCAATATTGCAACCCAAATGCTGATCGGAGCTTATCAGGATCAGTATGATATGGCCATGCTGATTTCAGGCGATAGTGATCTGGTTCCTCCAATACGTCAGATTCATGAATTATTTCCGCGAAAGAGAGTGTTTGTGGCATTTCCACCAAAACGTCATAATCAATCCGTTGCCTTGGTAGCAAAAGGCTCCATGTTGATTGGACGAAAAAAATTAGCAGAGAGTCAGTTTGATGAAGCGGTGATAAAAAAGGATGGTTTTATATTACACAAGCCAGTCGATTGGACATAGTGCTTCAGGAGCGGTTGAGGACTATTCAATGTGCGTTTATTCTTGTTTTATAAGAAGATAACAACAGGAAACCTGTTCTTGTGGTTTAGGGAATCGCCCGCAGAAAGGTATCTCCAGCCATACCCTTTGCTCTTGCGACATCGCTCAAAGCTTCAAGAAATACCTCCGGGTTCGGTTCCTCTGCTGTTGCCTTGAGGTATTCGACAATCACTTCATCGTTGTCGAGATAGTTGCCGGGTCAAAATCCCGGATTGTCACTGTGCTCATAGTTCACCTCCTCATTAATTTCACGGGCCAGTTCTTTTGGTTGTGTAATGTCTTGCTGTTTTACCCAGCAACGTTATAGGTCTGCCCCACGGGAAGGAAGCCTGCAACATCACCGTTCGCAAGCTGTGACTGGATATGCTCAAACAACGTGATTGCCTCTTTCGAGTATAATCGTTCACCACAATGGGGGCAGACTTCGGCGTTTTCTTTTCATTTAGTGCCCTTGAACAGCACTTTTTCGGATTGCGCGAGCTATAAGCGGTGCTTTTTTCTCTAACTCTTCGAGAGATAAACCGCCATCCTGATACATCCGGTACCATTCGCGCCGCTGCCGGATAATCCGTTCATCATCACGAAGATGCAAGCGCATAAGCATGTATTGAGCAATCCCCCTTTTGTCATGAGGTACTGCGTCGGTCAGCACAAGTTGCAGAGATGGAAGCAGAATCTCAAACCATCCATCCTCAACCTGAAATGGATCAAGAACTCTGTCATCGATGTCTTGTTTACTGCTGTTTATCCATCCTGAAGCAAATCGATAATTGCTCCACTCATAAGCTTGGCTGCGAACGCTGTTACAACTTCTGTAGTGATCAACGGTTCCAACTGGCCCATACATTGCGGAATATGCGCACAGGTTTCCAAACCCATCGGCTAATGCCGATTTGTACTGACTCAGGTTCCAGTAAGCTTTTGGACGACCCACGGAATTTCGTTCCAGCCATGCGATTCCGGGCTGACGAACATCTCTGTCGAAGTTTACAGGTTCATCGGGAGGAGTAAAATGTATCACTGTCCAGCCTCCATCACTCTGACAATCCATCTTGGCCAGAAAGGATCATGGCCAGCAAGAACCCGCAAGAGTTCAGTGTGAATTTGATCTTTTGTATTGAGCTTATCAGGCAATCCCTGCGTGTCACCTCTCATAAAAGCCTCTGCACTTTCAAGAGCAAATTCAGCATCCTTTGAGCGAGCCTGTTTCAAGCCAAAAACCTCTGAAGTGAGCCAGCCAACAACATCACCCTGTTTTGCCCATGCAATCTCTTCCAGGGTGATTTTTTTCTCCTCCAGAGCAAACAGAAACAGCTTGTCTTTACTCTCATCGAAGGAGGTCTCAATTGAGGCGAGAACAAGGGGCGAGTGCGTTGTAGCTATCACCTGAGTTTTAATCTTTTCCTTTAATCCTGTTGCCACACTGAGCATTGCTGGTAAAATCGAGCGTTGCCATTGAGGATGAAGATGCGATTCGACCTCATCCATAAGCAGAATGACCGTGTCAGTCGGTGACTGGTTCAGCAACTCTGAGGCCTGCACATGCTCGTACCATGTCCAGACCAGCAAATAGGCAAGCCCCAGTATCCGCTTCATTCCTGCTGAAGCATGAGTCACAGGAATACTCGCGTAAGGCAGTTCGATGGTCGGAATATCGCGCACATCTTCAAGCGCAACGCGGATCGGTTTTCCCGGTTTCATCCATTCCTCGGGGTGCGGAGAGAGCTTTTCAATGACTTTCGAGAGAAGATTGAACGGAGAGGCCTGATTCTGGTCGGGCTGATTCTGCCAAGTTACCCAATCACGGATAAGGCCGTTACAGAGAATTTTTTTCTCCTCTTCAAGACCATTCCAGATATTGTCGGGTGTAAAGTGGTAGGCATTCGGCCGATCCGGTTGAACAATGCCTTTCGCCAGCGATGCTTTCAAGTAATTGCGTGCCGGATCCCATACTGAAAAACTGCCATCTACTCGCACATAGATAACCAAACCAGGCATAACCGGTCGTGCTTTCGGCCGTGGCCAAACCTGATGAGTGTAATCAAAACGACTGTTCGAGGCATCTTTTGTTGGGCCTGTTTTACCAATCAAGTGGTAGCTTATTTCAGCAGCTTCGCCTTTAACCCGTTGTGGCCAGGCTGGATTACTCGCCCAGGAGCCAGTCAACGTCCACCAGACAATATCCAGTAGAAATGTCTTTCCAAGTCCGTTATCTCCTGTAAACAGATTCAATCTGTCGGCGAAGTCAACACTGAACTCCGGGGCTGGCCCAACTCTTTTCAGGTGAAGCTGCTGTATCATGTCGAACTGCTGTTGATGGTCATGGAAATGCTCTATGATTAGAAGATAATAACTTGCCTGAAAACCTTCAGTTAATCAACAGCAAGGCGTTGCTGCAAATATGTGGGCTTTATTCGTGAAACTCGAACGGGTTCAGGAATAACTTATGAAATACTCTGAAGTGGTCAACGCATCATTTTTTTTGAACTTCCTTGAATGAGATGATTGTGATTGAACAGGCGCTTCGTCGTGAAGTGAAGATGTTTCCTGAGATTGCGCTTCGTGAACTGCTTGCCAATGCGTTGATTCATCAGGATTTTGGTGAAACGGGTGCCTCAGTGATGGTTGAGCTGTATGACGACCGGATTGAGATATCCAACCACGGCAAACTGTTTATTCCGGCAGATCGTTTTATTGATGAATACCGGTCGCGGAATGAGCGTTTGGCCGACATCATGCGTCGACCTGGAATCTGTGAGGAGAAGGGGAGCGGGGTAGACAAGGTTATTCAGGCAGCAGAGTTCTCTCAGTTGCCAGCACCCTTTCGTTCGCTCTTGACGGCGACTGTCCAATTCGAGTTCTCCTTTGAAATGAGCAGCTCCACACGTTGCACAAGAACCTGAAAAGCATTATCTCCATCATACGGTGAGCTTCGGCCAAGAAACAGGTACTTCTCATGTTTCAGTGCTTCGGATGTTGCGCGGTACTGAATCCAGTTCTCATGGTATTTGAACAGGCTGCCGGTTGCCGCTGAAATGGCAATCAACATGCCAAGTCCACCAATAATCCAGTTTCCGTACAACAGATTGTTCATGCCCGACAGAAGCGGAATTATCGCTGCCGCGACGATCTCAGTCAAGCGGAGACCTCTTTAGTAAACCTTGCAACGAGAGCTTTCGTTTGAGTACCATGTTATCTGATCCTCCAGTCGTTGTTCGAAGTATTCGGAATCGTTCATCTGCATAGCGTTACCCATGAGTGGCGAATGTCAAAGTGTTTCTTGTTTCCCATACACTGTGCTACAGTAACCCTTTTTCCCGGGCTATACGCATTCCAAGAAGGACGATATCCGCCCATGGAACTTCACCTCTCCAGGCTTTTTCGAGGCGAACTTTTTCTTCCTGGAATACAGGCAATACATCAAGAACTTCGTTCGGTGGCGGAACCCGCACTGCATCAGGACGAGTAGCAAGCCATGACATTACTGCCGGGACAATGGTCTCTACAGTTCCGTCATTTTGCTTTGGATCAAATCCAGCAAGGTCAGATAAATATCGCGCATACTCACTTTTCAGGGGTACCAGCAAAAGCCAGTCATGATTCTCTTTCCCTTCGGGGCCGAATCGCTGCGCCATACATACTCCCAATTCAAGGGGCATGTTGAACCGGGCCAAATTGGCATCGCCTTCGCCTTTGCAACGACATAAATCGTGAATGGAATACTTGGATGAAAGCAGGGCAGAGGTTATTCGGTCCATTCTTGGTACCGAAGTACAGCCTGATTCAATCGCAGATCTCGGAAGAAAACCGCAACATACCGTCGGGAATAACACTCCGTCAAATATCGGGCGATAGTCATCATCGTATGGGCAGTTGATAAAAACGGACATGGACCGGGTTGCACCAAGTTCACCAGCGCCGAAATGCACCCTTTCCCTGTCAGTGTTTGGCTTCATATCATCTCTTTTCCCTTCAGAAACTCTGATGACCCACCAAATTCTGTCAAGACTTTCGAGAGCTCCTGAAATCGTAATTCTACTTTTTTGCGACTTTCGTCATTGGCAAAAGTGATTCTTTCAACAACCACTCCTGACGTTTTGGAGCCCTTGACTAATCGATCGCGAATCACTTGAACCAGTTTATCAGTGTCATGGCTTCTTATCGGCTCTTGATCACTCAAAAAAGCAGGCAGCTCAGAATCGTCCAAAAGAATCGGGAAGACACGAACGTCTGAGTCACTCCATTGGCGTTCACAAATAGCGCTCCACTCTCTGGATAACCATTCATTATTTGATCGGGCAGCATTACTCACCAAAATGAAAAAAGTATCCGACCCGCGTATGGCATCTTCCGTTTTCTCTGTCCAGTTTTCATAGATTCGTGTTTTGAGGGGATCATCCCAGACTTTCAGGCCATTTTTTGTGCACAGTGCAGCCACAGCAACTGCCGTTTCAGCATCATGCAGGCTGTATGATATGAAAGCCCGTGACTCCTGTACTGGCACGTTGATGCTTGTGTTTATTCTTTGTGTTTTTTGAGTATTGAGCCTTTTTGCCAAGGCACCTGTTCTTTGTTGTCCTGCACTTTTTCTTCGTCTGGCCAGTTGTGACACAGCTTATTTTACTTGTTCAACAGGCTCCTGGTATATGTTACTTGATATTTTGCTTCTCATAGTGGCATCGATTTCATGTTATGGCGCTGGTAACAGATCAAGTTTTTTCTGGTATTCTTTGCTGGCATAGGCCAAACGGGGATATTGCCTTGTTTTCCTGGTTTTGAATTTAATCCACCTTTTTGGATCTGGACGATAAGCGGTTATCACCACAGCCCATGAGTTTTCTCTATTATACGCCCAAAGACTGTGCACCGTCTCTCTTCGAAAGTTTTCTTCATAAACCAGACGGCTCTCGGATAAGGCTTGTCTTTGGGATACGACGTTTGCGGCAAAAAACCGTCGCGGCAGTTCACGCAGTCGGCTCCTGCGCTAGGGGCGTAAGTATGGGTTTTTCCCGACTCTCTTTTACGACAAGTCAGCGTTCCTGAAAACAGCTTCCAGAGTCGTGGCCGTGAAAATTGCTGTACTCCAAGCTTCCAGCTCCTCCTTTTTTGCTTTCCTTAACTGCTCGGATGCCCATTCGGGCAACACGCCAAAGCGGTGTTCAAGCTGCCTTCTCAGTATCCTGGATTCGCCCTCAACATGGCCTCTGGCCAGACCAATTCGTTCTACGCTTGTAATGTATTGCATTTTTTCTCTCTCCTCAATTGTTTCAAGTTCTTGCCAGACCTGGCTGTTCAGCCACTCTGGCAGTTGCATCAGCCAATCAATGAGATTGAATAGATTGATGACGCGTTGTTTATCCCAATGCCGATAATACAATATCCGCAGTAAACGGAGTTTTGCGTTGTACCGTTCCTGATCCTGCGTTCTGGTTTTTTGGGTCAAG